>JAYVQG010000107.1:0-9345 GCA_043757025.1 Limnoglobus sp. | reverse complement strand
TTTCAGCCAAACGTCGGCAAGCCTGGTTGTTTCTGTTGAATTTGAGCGACAAATGTCTATTTTGAACCCTTCAACTTCATAAGGCTGAAGGGTTACCCCTGCGCTTCTCTGGACTCAACTCAATGGGAAAGATGTGTTTAAGGGCGCACTAGTGAATGCCGAAGGAGTACCGTTAATTGGTACTGGTTCGAGAGGAAAATCGACAGCAATCGGTGGTGGACAGATTTATTTGCAAAGCCATTGGGGAAGTCAGGTAGAATTCAAGGCACCGACAATCACTCAGATGGCAGCAGATGTGACCCGACCACAGTGGTCAAGTTGATCTTCCAAGTCCATCAAAAAATTCTTTCAATTACGGGAGAAATAATTATCAAAAGATCAATCGTTTTATTTATGGCGATACTGATATCCGGAATTGCCATTTCTACTGAGCCGCCGCCAAAAGTGAAATTGACACCCGACGCCATGAAGAAGAAGTTTTATCGAAGTTGGGTCGAACTTGAGCGAGTGGATGCCGGCGTGACCATCAAAGAACCGATCAAACTCGTTGGGTTACAATTCGCCACAGACGGTTATTGGTTATGGAACCGCCGTGGCGAATTGGCTGCGGGAGGCGGACTTCCTGGCGTTCGACTCGATCCCTCGACGGAGCCGATGCGTGTCGACATTCTCGGCGATACGCGAGAGGTTGCGCCGAGCAAACGCGAGATGCTCCAAGTGGGGATTTGTCAGTTCGAGGGAGAAAAACTCATTCTCGTCGTAGCGCCATGGCAGATGCTCGCCCCACCAGAAAAAGGCAAAGACTATTCGGAGCGCCCGACGGAGTTCAAATCGACCAAAGAAAACAAATGGCAGATGTCGAAGTTCAAGCCAGCCGAATACTACGACCAGGATTGACACCATGTTGAGATCTCTACTCATCGCGACCGCCATATCCATGACAGCGGGCACACTCTGCGCGCAGACGCCGACTCCCAAGAACGTGGCCATATTGGAAGAGAGTGCATCGTGAGAATTGCGGAATCATTACCCGAACGGGTGCAGCGCGTGTTGCGAACGGAAGTCGCTGCGGCGCTGATGCTCGACGGTGCGGAACTCGAAGTTCTCGACGTCTCCGATGGTATCGCCCGCGTTCGCTTCGGCGGCACGTGTGCGTCGTGCCCCGCCACTATTCTCACGCTCATTACTGGTCTCGAAGCCGAACTTCGCAAGCACGTCCCTGAAGTCGAGTACATCGAAGCGACGATTTGAACTTCGCGAAGTCGCGCGACTTCGACTCATCCTGTATTACTCATTCACCTGCTTCTGCAACTCCAGTAATCTGCGATCGTTTGGAAAGGTGCGCAGCGCAGATGCGAGGATGTTTTTTGCGGGGTCGGGTCGTTTCAAACTGAGGTAACTGATGGCAATGGCGTACGCGGATTGTGGGTCGGGGCCGATGTCGCGTTCGTAGGCTTGTGCCGAACGAATCGCGTCGGTGTAGGCTTGGAGTTGCAAGTGGGCGGACGCACGTACGAGGTGGATGGCAGGGGTGCTCGGGCGGATTTTTGCGGCATCATCCGCGTGGCGGAGCGCGTCGTTCGGCTGACCGCGACTGAGCGCGACCGAGGCTTCCAAAAGTGCGACAACCACCCGGTGCCCACGTGGAAGTGGTACAGTCCGCGCGGCTTTCAATTCGCTCTCCACCGCCACAAAGTTCCCTTCGTTGGCGGCGACCGTTGCGGCCCGCACTGCGAGGATCGCCTTCGTCTGCGACTTCGTTCCTTCGGCATCGCTCGGGTGGGCAACCAGTTGGGCGAGTTGGTCGGTCATCCGCAGGCCCATTCGCGAATCTTCGACATCGTATATCGACCAGCCGCCTTCGATTCGTGCGAGCCACCAGCGGTACGGCACCGAGGCAGTCGGCGAGTCGAGTCGCGTACACACGATCGCATCCGCACCGCCGGAGATTAACGCGACTTTCAGAACCCGCATCTTCCCGGTCAGTGCCAATCCGCCGTTTTCACCGAGCTTTTTCAGGGCAATACGCACTTTCGGCGTCAGTGCCGTGCGGTCGTCGCGATCGAGCGGTTCGCCGATATCGGCGTTCGCGAGTTCCGTTGCCATCCGATCCGCATCGAAACACTCGGTCCAATCGCGTCCCTTTTTCTCGCGCTCGAGTTCGCCGAGTTTTGCGAACAGCGGCTCGAATTCTTCGCCGTTCGGCGCGCGAGTATTTTTGCGAAAGGCCTCGCGGGTAGCAATGTCGCGCTCGGCCGATTCGCCCGTCGGCAACCGCGGCGGCACCGTGCGAACATCGAAGACGCGATCCGCAACAAACCAGAGCGCAACGAGGCCAACAAACGGCGCGGCAATCAGCGCGATCACGAAACGATTTCCCGAACGCATGAGGTGCCTCGATGTCCGAAATTAACTGGCCATTCGTCCGAGTCGCAGCGAGTTCAACACGACGGCGAGGCTGCTGACGCTCATCGCGACGGCGGCCCAGACGGGCGCGAGGAACCCACCGCCGAACGGCACCAACACCCCGGCTGCAATCGGCACCGCGATGATGTTGTATGCGAACGCCAGTATTAAATTTTGGCGGATCGTTCGCATTGTGGCGCGGCTGCGTTCGCGGGCCACGACGACGAGTCGCAAGTCGGCGCGAACGAGAGTGATCGCGGCGGCGGCGATGGCGACATCGGTACCAGTGCCCATCGCGATGCCGACATCGGCGGCGGCGAGTGCGGGGGCGTCGTTAATGCCATCGCCGACCATCGCGACCGTGCGGCCCGCGGCTTTCCAGCCGACGACGGCGGTATGTTTCTCCGAAGGCAGCACGTCGGCCATCACTTCGGAAATGCCGATTTCCACAGCGATTTTCTCTGCTGACAGCCGGGCATCACCGGTGAGCATCGCGAGGTGAAGCCCGGCGGCTTGCAGTTCGGCCACTACCGCCTTCGATTCGGGGCGAACCGAATCGCCGATCGCAATCGCGCCGAGAATTCTTCGATCGCGGGCCACGTACAGCACCGTCTGCGCCTTGCGTACGACATCGTCGCCGACTGCGTTTACGAACGCCGAATTCCCGACCGCAATGCTCGCGCCAGCGATGTTCCCGCGGATGCCACGGCCAGGTTCCGCGCGAACGTCGGTCGCGTGTGGGATCGTCGCGCCACGCATTTCCGCAGCGCGAACGATCGCCTGCCCGAGCGGGTGTTCGCTGCCGCGCTCGATGGCTGCTGCGAGTGCGAGCAGTTCGTTTTCATCGGCGAATGGCGGCGTGAGTAAGATCGATTCGACTTCGGGTTTGCCTTGCGTCAGCGTGCCAGTTTTGTCGAACAGGAACGCATCGACGGCGCTCAACCGCTGGAGTGCGGCCGCGTCGCGGAACAAAATCCCACGCCGTGCGCTCGAACCGATGCCGACGATCACCGCCATCGGCGCGGCCAATCCTAGGGCGCACGGGCAGGCGACGATTAACACCGACACTGCACAGACGACCGCCATCGCGAACTGGCCCGCAAGCGTCCAAGCGATAAACGACACGACCGCGATGCCCACGACCGTCGGTACGAATATCGCCGAAACTTTGTCGACGAGCGACTGGATCGGCATCCGGCTGCGTTGCGCTTCGCCGACGAGGCGAACGATGCGCGACAGTGCGGTGTCGCCGCTCGCCACCGTCACTTCGGCGACGATGGGGCCGGTGCCGTTCATCGTGCCCGCACGGATCGGGTCGCGGACGGTTTTCGATACCGGGAGCGGTTCGCCGGTCAGCATCGATTCGTCGGCGTCGGTCGAACCTTCGGTAATGGTGCCATCGACGGGGATGCGTTCGCCGGGGTGAATCCGCACGCGATCCCCCACGTGAATGAGATCGACGGGCAGTGTCAGTTCTTTGCCGTTGGGCAAAATCACCGTTGCGGTCTGCGGCGTCAGCCGCAGCAGTTGCCGCACCGCTTCGCCGGTTCGGTGCCGCGCTCGCAATTCCATCAGTTGCCCGAGCAACACCAGCAACACAATGGCGACGGCGCTTTCCCAGTATGGTTTGACGCTGCCATCGTGCATCCGGAAACCGTCGGGGAAGATCGGCAGAATCAGGAAATCGATCAGTGCGGCCACACTAAACGCGAGTGCCGCAACGAGGCCGAGGCCGATGAGCGTGAACATATTCGGCGAGCGGTTGACGACCGATTGCCACGCCCGCACGAACAACGGCCATCCGGCAATCGCGACGGTCGGAATCGCAAGGATCGCTTGCAGTACAGTGAAAACCGTGCTGCCGAGCGCGTGGCGGATCGGCATGTTCGGCAACAACATGTCGGCCATTGCGAGGATCAGTAGCGGCCCGCCCAGTATCGTGCCGAAACGCAACCGCCAGGTGAAATCGCGTTGTTCGGGGTCCGGCGTATCATCGAGCGTGGCTGCGGTCGGTTCGAGCGCCATGCCGCATTTCGGGCAGGTGCCGGGGCCGATTTTTTCGACTTCGGGGTGCATGGGGCAGGTGTACTTCACGCCCGCCACGGCTTCCATTGCCTCGGTCTGCCCGCCGAGGTACTTCGCCGGATTGCGTATGAATTTGCGTTTGCACATCTCCGCGCAGAAGTGGTACGCGGTGCCATTGTGTATGTGCGAACCGCCCCCCGACGAACCGGGTACGACGGTCATACCGCACACCGGGTCGCGAACTGCTTCGGCTTGCGGAGTCATACCGAGCGAGATTGTGCGAGCGGCCATCGGTTCATTTCCTTCAAAATCGTTGTTCGGCATGGTTGCAGTGAATGATTCCACCACTTACCCACCCACCCATCCCTGGAATCATCCCTAATTTCGGAATCAACCTAACACACCAACGACTTACGTCCAATTTCGAGTAATTCCAATCTCGCCAAAATCGAAGTTTCGGTGGTACTTTACGGCAAACTGCAACCTTGCTTTGATCCATGCCCGTTGTTCCACTATATGCTGCGCTGGACGGGATTAACAAAAAAGCCCAGAGACAATCGTCCCTGGGCTTTCGTTTAGATCGACACATACTACTTGAATTCGACGTGGAACGGCATCATCACCTTGATCGGGTCTTTCTGGGTGGCCAGAAGTGGGCCGACGATCTTAGTGACCTTCTGCATTCCGGGCAGCGAAAGCACGTCGACGTGGACCGCACCGAATGGCGATTTGATTTCGCCATCGAGGAGCTTATCGAGGAACGAACTAGTCTTCGGGAGCACCATCAGTTCCATGTCCTTCTTCGGGTCGATCCCGGCGAGCGTTTTCGCACCGGCAATCGCGTCGTCGAGCGTACCGAGTTCGTCGACGAGGCCGTTGGCTTTCGCTTGGCGACCGGTCCAGACGCGACCGCTGGCGATCTTCAAGAGCTTCTCTTTGGTCATGTCGACGCCGGCGGCCTTGCGACCGAGGACGGCTTTGCTGGTGAATTGATCGTAGACGTCTTCGACGGTTTCGGTCATCACTTTACGTTCGGATTCGGTGTAGGGGTACGTCGACGACATGACGCCGGTGTTCTTGCCGCGGCTGATGACTTCGGTCTTCATCCCGGCCCATTCTTGCAGGCCACCCGTAACGAGTTTCAGCCCGAACACGCCGATCGAACCGGTGATCGTCCCTGGCTCGGCGTAGATCTTCTTCGCGGGCATACTGATGTAATACCCGCCGCTGGCGGCCACATCGCCCATGCTGGCGACGATTGGCTTTTTGCAGCGAACGAGTTCGCGCCAAATCACGTCGCTGGCGAGTGCGGAGCCACCGGGGCTATCGACGCGAAGGACGATCGCCTTCACGGTCGGATCTTTTTCGGCTTTGCGAATCGCTTCAACCATCGTTTCCGAACCGACCGAACTGCCGCCACCCATGATCGGGTTGCCACTGCCGCTCTTACCCGAGGCGATGGCCCCAACCGCGTAAATGACCGCGATCTTCGGCTCGCTCGATTCTTTTTCTTTCCTCGAGCCGCCCATTATCGTTTCCATCAACGCGAACGGGTTCGACATGTCGAGCTTAGTGGCCTTCGCTTTGCCGTAGCCGGTTTCGATCTTGACGCTCTTCGTGCCGAGCGACTTCGCCATTGCAGTTTCGAATTCGTCTTCGTACGTGACGGCATCGACGAGGCCGAGTTTCGCGGCTTTCTTCGCGGTGAACGGGCCTTGGTCGATGATTTCGCGGACTTGTTCGGGCGTCAGCTTGCGGCCCTTGGCGATCGGGTTGACCATTTCGTTCGCGAAATTGTCGTCGAGCATCGACTCGATTTGCTCGCGGTTTTCCTTGCTCATCGTGTCGCGGAGCAGCGGTTCGACGGCGGCTTTGTAGTCGCCGACTTTCAGCACGTCCGCCTTGAGCTTCAGGAGGTCGAGCGTGTTCTTGTAGAACGTGACTTCGGCACGCATACCGACGAGAACGACGCCACCCGATTCGGGCAGGCCGATCATGTCGCAACTGGTGGCGAGCAAGTACGCCTTCGAGGAATATTCTTCGGAATAGGCGAAAACTTTCTTGCCGGTGGCGCGGAAGTCGGCGATGGCGCGTTGCAGTTCGTGGAGCTTGCCGTAGCCGACTTCGAGGTCGCTGAGGTCGAGGAGCATCGCCTGAATCTTGACGTCTTTCGCGGCCTTTTGAATTCGCTTCAGCTTGGTGTTGAAGTTTTCCGCAGGTGCGCCGAACAGCGAATCGCCGGCGACCGGAGACTCGTCCATCTCGCCGGTGAGCTTGATGTGTGCGATGCGGGCGACGTCCTTATCGACGGCGTCTTTATCTTTAACTGGATCTTTTTCTTTTCCCTTCACGCCATCTTTGGCACCGACTTCGGGCTTCCGGGCCTTGAACGGATTCGTATCGTCCGCAACGACGAGGGCGAGCAAGCCCGTCGAGAGTGCTGCGGTTAAAAGCCACTTGGTCATCTTGCGGAACCTCAGAGTGATGTTGTCGGCAGGTGTATCGAACGGCGTCAAAACCATTTTAGCCCTGACAGACCGTTCATGGCGACATTCGCCACAAATCGAATGATCTTGTACCCACATCCCCGAAAATGTTACCAGTATGATATCGATTCGGTTTTCGGTACTGCAAGACCGGCTACATAATCTTTGTAGTGACCCCGGGTCTGATCCATTGCCAGTTGATACCTGCGTTCGGGAAGGAAGGTTTCGCGAATGTTCCCACTGACCCGCGTGCTCGTTTCGATACTCTGTGGCGTTTCATTTGTGGGCATAACCCGCGTGATAGCGCAGCCGATTCCGCAGCCGCCCGACGCCGTGGTACCCGCGCAATTTCAATTGCAACCGGCGAACGTCGGCACCGGCAACGTGCCCACAATCGGGCGAATCGCGGCGGGAATCCCGCCGATGCCGCCGTCTCCAACGGTGCAGATTATGGTACTCGTCCCGCAAGACATCGCGCCGGGGCAGGAAATCCTGTACACGCTGAAAGTCGTCAATTCCTCGGCCGCACGGGCGGATAAAGTCGTCGTGCGAATGCCGATACCGAGCGGGGTCGAACCGGTTCCGGTTAAGGTCGAACCGAAAGCGAAGACGAAGGAAGGCGTGCCGACCGAGCTGTTTTGGGAGATCGGCACGCTCGAACCGAACGGCTCGAAGCTCATCGAAGTGACGTTTCGCCCGAAAGCGGATGCCACCGATATTATCGCCCGTGCGCATGTGAGTTTCGAACACGGACAGTTGGTGAAAACCGCGATCAGCGTTCCCAAGTTGAAGGTGAAGACCGAGATTCCGAAACAAACGTCGCTCGACAACCCGATCCCCGTTCGCGTGACGATCCGCAACGAGGGCCGCGTGGCCATCGACGCCGTCAAGCTCACGGAAACCGTGACCGAAGGCGTGGCGTTCCACAAAGACACGACCGGCGAGAAAGGTATCAAACCCGAACAGCGCGTCTGGAACGTCGGCACCGTACGGCCAGGCGAGATCAAAACCTTCGATTTCCGCTTGATGGCCAAGTCGCGCGGCGACGTTCGCGTCCTCACCGCCGTCGATGGCAAAGGCTCCGGCCAGGCGAACGACACCGCCGAGACGAAGGTCGAAGAAGCCGCGATGAAGCTCGATTTGAAGGGCGATCCGAATACCTCCGGCGACACGCTGGCGAACTACGAAGTGACCGCAACGAACACCGGAACGATGCCGTTACTCAACGTCCGCGTGAATGGATCGGTGCCTGCCGACTGCTTGCCGCGCCGGATGACGAACGGCGGGCAAGTCTATCGCGATCAGGTGCAATGGACGATTCCGAAGCTGGCACCCGGCGACCGCGAGACGTTCCGCTGGAGCCTGCAAACGTCGGCTTCCGGGCGGAAAACCGTTCGCGCCACAGCCGTGGGCCGGGGGCTGGAAGAATCGGCGAACGTCGAAACTGTGTTCGCGGGCGCAGCCGTTCTGCACTGGGAAACGAGCTTCGATCAGCCGACGGTCGGCATCGATCGACAGGGGATTTACACGGTGAAAGTGACGAACACCGGCAGCGAAGCCGCCAGTGGCGCGCGGCTCGTCGTCGATCTCCCGCCCAAAGGGGCCATCACCGTCGTCGAGGTATCGCCAGCGAACAAGCGAGCGGGCGATCAGATCGCATTCGAGCCACGCACGATCGCGGCGGGTAAGTCCGAGATTTTCTCGATCACTTTCAAAGGCGAGCAGATCGGCAAGGCGTACTTCAACGCGAAACTCGCTGCCCCCGCACTCGGCGAGAAGCCAATCGGCGCGGAGAAATACGTCGAGATTACGCGCGGCCGATAGCCCGCGATCACCGCGATGCGTAGTACGCCCAGCATTCTTTCTCAAGCGAAGCAACATCGACCGACTCGTATCGGAGAAATCCGGATGTCAAGCCGATGCCGGTCTCGTGCCAGACGCCACTCGGGGCTTTCAGTGGTTCGATAGAATACGCAGTAGAACTGGCTCGTGTACGCTGCGAAATCGAGTTTATACATTGAGCGGGGTGATTCGATACGTTTTGTTAGCCCGCAGCGCAAGTTTTGAAGTTGCGCGATCTTGCAGATATGCCCAGGGGTACGACGAAGCGTCTAACCCTGGTCTGTCAGATCGAACCCCGTTGGGGTAAGAACTGGCTATGCATTTACCCCAACGGGGTTCGATCTTTTAGCCCAGGGTTAGACGTCTTACGTCGTACCCCTGGGCGTACATGCAAAAATCGCGCAACTTCAAAAAGCGCAAGCAAGGGAGGACGTTGGCACAAATTCACATGAAATTCGCGTTAAAAGGGATTACAAATCACCCCGTTGGTAGCATCAGCGGGCGTTCGGTGCCGAAGGTGTTCGCGAGCGATTGGGGGTTGAGCACTTCTGCGGGGGTGCCACTCGCGACGATTTTCCCGCCGCTC
>JAYVQG010000106.1:0-33045 GCA_043757025.1 Limnoglobus sp. | reverse complement strand
GTGGGCGAGATGCGATTTTCGATGATGCACTCTTTACCCATTCGCGTTGCATGTGATGATGGCTGGATCAGTGGGCTTACACCCACCGCTCGCCTTTGGCTGCATATCCAACCTTTCAGAACCCGTCGGGATGCGGCGTGTTGCTGCGAAATCTGCTGGCTTCGGCACGAATTGGATGCAAAATGTTGCCATTTGGCATGACTTGCTACCGATAAACCGATAGCATCATCGTAGTGGTTCTTAGAACGTATGTTCCCGAAGTGAGGTTCGTGCAATGGGTAAAGGTAACAATTCGCAGGGTAAGGAAAAGAAGAAGCCGAAGAAGGACGCGAAGCCTGCGCCGATTAAGGCTGCCCCACCGCCGAAGAAGTGACAACCGAACCGCAAGCGTAAGCGTAAGCTCGGCGACCGTTCGCCGGGCTTACGCGGTAGTGACTTTCTCTCGCAAGATGCGTCGAATCTTTGCAATTAACTTTTCTGGATCGACGGGCTTAATCATGAAGTCGTGGGCACCGTGCTCCATCGCCTCGTTGGCTTCGGCCTGATTGCCGTGCCCCGTCGTAACGATGATCGTGACGGGAATCTTACGCCGTTCAATTTCATTGATCAGTTGCATACCGTTGAGGTTTGGCATTCGCAAATCGGTGACGACCACACTATACGGTGCATCGGTCAGCATTCTTAAGCCATCGGCCCCATCGACGGCGGTATCGACGGGTAATTTCAAGCTAATCGCCAACAACAATTGAAGCATCGTGCGCGCGTCTTCGAGGTCTTCGACGACGAGGATGCGCGGCTTGTGACTGGCTTCAATTGTCTTTTTTTCGTCCATGAGTGGCATCGTTATTTTCTCGGAATCTATCGACGCGCAATCTGCGCATCTTCGATTGTTTCGCGGCTCGTCCTGAGCCGCGACAGAATTTACTTCGTTTCGTCTTTTCGCAATTCCTTGCCCGCCGCGACGATGATCGTTGCGGCTTCTCGGGGGCCGTAAAGTTGCTCGGCGGCCTCAACGGCTGGCCCACCTTCGTCTTCGAAGCGCCCGATACTCTCTTTGTCTTCGACTTCGTCGACCGTCGGAAGGTTCCGATAGTCGCCGCGGAGAGTGCGAAGGGCAAAGCGTTCTTCGTCGATTTGCATACCACTCCGGTAGCCGAATTTGCAATAGAGTTCCGTGAGCAGGCCACCGCGCCAAAAGACGTATTGGAGGAGAAGTCCTCCGGCAATCGCGGGCAGAATCAGCCAATAGGGATTGTGAACCGTTGCGAGAATAAAGCCTGCAAAAATGATGATTCCGAGTGTGGCTTTCACCATACGGCTGGCCGTCCATTCGCTGTCGAGTTCCAAAAGACGCGAATTGATCGACTCGTGCCCCTCGTGGGCGCATTTTGCGACGCGGTCTAACAGCGTGGTCGCGGATGGCTTTGCGGTCACACTCATATTGTGTCTCCTGTTCGCGGATGAACTTCGACCGCCCGAAGTGTGCGGGACGATCACACATTTGTGCTGCACATGCCATGCCAAACCGGAATGTGCTGAAATAGACCTAAAAACGCCACCTTTCAGAATGATCGTGCCGATGATTGTGCAGTTCGTTACAGGTTTTATGTAGAGCATGCGGCTCGCGTGCTGAAGCTATCACAGCACGCGAGCCGCGTGCTCTACGGCACGCTGACGCCATGCGCAGGTTTGTGCGTGCATTTTAAGACGTGATCGGGTGAAGATTTGGCCACCGAACCGGGGGTTCGTGGTCGACGTGTGGGCGAACACGCCGCCACGAACCCCCAGGTAAGCTCCGGGCGATGGAGCCGGAACGAATTGTAGTTACCTGACATCTAATGCAGAGATCGTGCCAAACGCTGTTGCAAAACAAATCGTTCGCGCAAATCGTTGCGAGACATCATCTTGCGCACGTAAAATTTTCGCATCGCGTTTGGCGGACCGGTCCCAAACTGTCGGAAAGTCTGACGGCGCGATGGATCTTCCGACAGATCCTATAAACGAGTCGACGCCATATTTTGTTCGCGTTTCAGGAAATTTCGTGGCTCCGGACGATCGACTTCGCGAAGATACTCTGCACGAACTTTTCCACGGAGAACGAAACATGGCTATCGAACCGCTTGCAATTGGCGTTTGCAGTTGGTCGCTGCAAGTGAAGAGCATTCCCGAACTGAAACAGTTCCTGAATCGCCTCGGAATTGACGTCGTGCAGATCGCGTGTGGCGATCCGCACCATGCGTCGTGGGACGAGGGCGAGGCGATGCCTGCGGCGGCGTTGGCGGCGGGGTTCCAGATGAGTGGGACGATGCTCGGGTTCCCCGGCGAAGATTACACCTCGCCGCAAACGATCGAACAAACGGGTGGGTTCGGCGACCCCGCGACCCGCGCCGAACGGCTCGATCGCTTTCGCTGGGCGTTGCAGCGAACGACCGAACTCGGCCTCAAGGACATCATGCTCCATGCCGGGTTCTTGCCCGATGTTCGCGACCCGTTGCGGAAGGCGTTCCTCGACACGCTCGCGCAAGTCGCCGACCTTGCGGCACGGGTTGGCATCACGGTGGCGTTCGAGACCGGACAAGAAACGGCGAAGCTGTTGCGGCGCACGCTCGACGATCTGAACTGCCCGAATTTGAAGGTGAACTTCGACCCGGCCAACATGTTGCTCTACGACATGGACGACCCGCTAGAGGCGATCGAACTTCTCGCACCGGACATCCGCAGCGTTCACATGAAAGATGCGAATCGACCCGCGGTGAAGGGCACGTGGGGCGAAGAAGTGCCGCTCGGTAAGGGGCAAACGAACACGAAGGCGTTCGTGAAAGCTTTACAGCGCGTCGGCTATCGCGGGCCGCTCTGCATCGAGCGCGAAGCGGGCACGCAAGAACAACGCTACCGAGACATCGAACACGGTGTGACGTTCTTACGCGAATGCCTGGCCGGTTGATTCCACTCAGGCGAGAATGACTTCGATAGCGTTGCCGTGAACGGTGGAGCGGTTTTACCTTCAGGATTTGCGATGACAACAGTATTAGTTGCTCCGCGAGATTTGCAGACGCTCGAGGCGCGGTACCGGCCGTTGCTGGAAGCGGCAGGGTACGTTGTGAAGTACCCGACTCCGTCGCAGGCGAACCAGCCGACGCCGTCGGAACTTGATGATGCGCTCGCGGGTGTCGTCGCCGTGATTGCGGGGTCGGAGATGTACTCTGCGGAACTCTTCGATGCGTTCCCGCAGCTTCGCGTCGTGGCTCGCGTGGGCGTCGGCTACGATGCCGTAGATGTTGCCGCCGCCACGGCTCGCGGGGTCGCTGTCACGATCACGCCGGGTACGAATCACGAGTCGGTTGCGGAACATGCCTTCGCGATGATCCTTGGGTTCACGCGGCGAATCGCAAACCACACGTACGAGATTCGCGGTGGGGTTTGGCCGCGTAATCGCAGTCTGCCAATACGCGGGAAAACTATCGGCCTCGCGGGTCTCGGTCGCATCGGCAAAGCGATGGTCGTTCGCGCCAACGCCTTCGGAATGAGCGTACTTGCATACGATCCGTTCCCCGATCATACGTTCTGCGAAACGCACAATGTGAAGTTAGTTTCGTTCGACGAACTGCTTTCGCAATCGGATTTCCTCTCGTTGCACCTGCCACTTACGGGGCAAACGCGACACCTGATGAACCGCGATACCTTCGCCAAAATGAAGCGGGGTGCAGTGCTGATAAACACGTCGCGTGGCGGACTGGTGTGCGAAGACGATCTCGTGGTGACGATGGAAAGCGGACAGGTCGACGCGGCACTTCTCGATGTCTTCGAGCGAGAACCTCCGCCGCAGAATCATCCGCTGTTCGCTTTCGACAACGTCATTTTCACTCCGCACGCGGCCGGCGTCGATGTCCAATCGCTCGGCGATATGGCCTGCTCCGCAGCCGAATCGGCGATCGCGATCCTGCGCGGCGAGTGGCCCGCCGACAAGATCGTGAACCCCGCCGCCCGAAACCACCAGCCATGACGCCCCGACTTCCCCGTGCGACTTGGGCGACGCTCTCCGATGCACTTTTGCTCGCTCAATGTGCGGTCGATACGTATCGTGCGAGTGGGCCGGGCGGGCAGAAGCGGAACAAGACATCGTCGGCAGTGCGGTTGCGGCACTTGCCGACGGGGCTGATCGTGATTGCCGAAGAAAGCCGCTCGCAACACAAAAACAAAGCGAAGGCACTCCAGCGATTGCGGCGCACGCTGTACCGCGATCTGCGCGACGACCCGCCGCCGATGGACGACTGGACGGCGGCACGCGGCAACGATGGTCACGTTCACCTGTCGCCAAGGGAAGCCCGATTCTGGCCCGCCATCGGCGTGGCGCTCGACGTTCTCGCTTTAACCGAAGCCCAAGTGAGTACCGCTGCCGAACGACTCGGCGTATCGACCGCGAACCTCATCGACTTGCTGCAAGCCGATCCGGTCGCGTGGCAGGAAGCGAATCGCCTGCGGACGGTTTTCGGGCAAAAGCTGTTAAAGTAACGCGCCTCGTACGTAGAATGTGCTTTTGCATCCCGATCTCGCCGAGTTCGCCTCATGCCCCCGCACGGTTTCAGTTGGGTCGATCGACCTCACATCGCGGCATTGGCGTACCCGCACGGCGTCGAAGAACTGATCTGGCTACGCGAGCAAGGCATCGAGGTGCTGATTTCGCTCACCGAGGAAGCCGTGCCGCGGCGCTGGGTGAACGAAGCCGGTTTGATGCTGTTGCACGTGCCGATTTCGGACATGGATGCACCCACCGATAGTCAGCTTCAGACGATCCTTACGACAATCGATCGCGCGAGCGGTCGCGGCGTGGCCGTCCATTGTGCCGCCGGCCGGGGGCGAACCGGCACGGTTCTGGCCGCGTATTTCGTGGCAAAAGGCGCGTCGGCCGACAACGCCATCCAGAAAGTGCGCTCGCTTCGCCCCGGCTCGATCGAAACGCAAGAGCAAGAGTCCGCCATCCGCGACTTCGCACGACGGAAAACGAACGGATGAGCCGCGACGCAATACACGAAATGGTTACCTATTTGCCAGTGAACTGGTTGTAAGCCGCGTGAGTTCCGACCCAATACCACACGTTTGTGTTGCTGTCGATAAAATAAATTGCGCGATATTGCATATTAATGCTTACCGAGAAGCTGTCCAGCTGGTGCTTGCCCTTTTTGTTGTTTTTGAGTTGGTGCAATCGAAGTGATGGATGATTCGGATCGACACAGAAAAGTTTGAAGGCCTTGGTGGCCAGTTTATGAATGTCTTGCGGTAATTCGCCAAGGAGATAACGGTAACGACTATCCCGCACATTTCTCTGTGCGGGTGTGAAGTTCGTCGAGTCTGGCAGTGGGGCCGGATCAGCCATCAGTCTGCCATTCCTTCAAGAATCCCTTTGTTGGCACGGAATTCTTCAACGGACTTTTCCATAAAGCCAACCATATCGCCATCAATATATTCAGAAGGGGCCAGCATCGCCGCCACTTCCTTGATGTTGCGACGAAGGTCGTTCAACCCATCGACGCTATAAGATTTGGCTTCGAAGACGTTGGCGTGCGAATCGAATTGGCAAGCCACATTGTGCCACCGTGCAACGAGGTTACTCAGCCTTTTGCTAAATTCATCGTCGAACGGTGCCCCGTCAAAGTAACTCTCTTGTAACTCGGAGTCGATGCGAAGGATGTCCTTCAAAAGCGTATTGACGTCCCGGATCAGGTCTTCGCACTTCTCGCACTTTTGAACTTCTTTGTGATCGCTGAGCCATTGCTCGAAAAATTCAGCGCGGCTTTCTGCGTACTCGACACTTTGGATAGGGAGCTTGGATGTCATTTTACTCCTCCTAGAAATGATTCACGCTTTTGCTGTGAGTTCGCGGGTGTTGCCGGATACACTTTTGTGCAACAAGAATCGCCACTGTTAGAAACATACCGACAGATAACACCGTTTACAATCGCGATAACCCGCATGCGCCAGTTCTTGAGCGAATTTTCGCAAATAAAACAAAATACCGAGCGAATGACACTTGACCTTGCGCTTCTGTCGCTTTTACAGTGAAATAGGGAGATTGAGACTGTCGCGCACAATCGGAGGATTTTTCGGAACCGGCCCTGGTTTCTGAGATCTTTTTGAAAGAGTAACACCATGCTCGTGCTATCTCGGAAGAAAAACGAGTCGATCATCATCAATAACGACATCGTCATCACGGTCGTGGAAATCCGCGGCGACAAAGTTAGATTGGGCATCGTCGCGCCGAAAGATGTCACCGTACATCGCGAAGAGGTTTACGTGGCCATCCACGGCAGCACGCCCGTACTGACGCCGAAGATCGTCGAACTTCACGGTCAGGGTTGAGCCGAAAAGGAATCATGTGAACCGTAGCCGTTCCGCTTTTGGCGTTCAACATCTGCACAGAACTAGATATATTAAGCTGTTGCTTTTCAATTGCCCACCACCACGCTATCCACTCGAAGCGTGCGAGTCGTATTGCGCGGCGTCGTCACGATGTTGGTTCGCAGTTCGGCCCCCAGTGCTTCGAGAATCCGGTTTGCCCGCTCCACCGTGATCCCACGGTACTCGTTCCGCTCGTCGCGCGATACCTGCGACTCATGTACGCCGAGCTTTTCCGCTAGTTCACGCTGCGATAGACCTTGATAGACTCGCATGGCGATCAGGATGTAACCGATCCCGTGAAAGTTCTTGAGTTCGTCGAAATCGCCTTTCTTGAGCTTCTCGTACGAATCGGCTTCTTCGCGTAATTGAGCATGGAAGCATTCGACCGGGTCGAGTAACCGCTGAATTTCCTCATGAGTGCATCCTTCCGCAACACACGCGGCCCGCTCTTGGTGAATCCGTTCCACTTGGGCCTCAATGCGTTCGAGTGTCAGTCGGTATTCGTTGTCGGTCTTGATCATGGTCCACCTATCAATTTTACGATTCCCTTCGCTGCGTTGTTCCGCCTCGATTGACGAAAGGCAGCAGGAAACTCAAACTCAAAGCCGTTGGCGTCAACGATGCCGCACTTCTGTCCATAATGCGGGAACAGTTCGACGCGATACCGGTGCCACATGGGAAGCTGCGGCTTCGGGTAGTTCAGAAACGGCGTGCGACTCGCCGCTGCCCAAGTCAAGACAGGATCGATCCGACTCAATTCGCTCAGTAACGACCCAGAACGAATCGCCTGACGGTCGCAAACGAAGTAGCATCGATGTCGTTCGGGTATCTTTTGCTCTCTACAAAAGACTCGTCGAGGAAAATCTCCGCGATACCAACCTGCCAAAGATGCCCCGCCATGATCGCGAGGTTCTCCACGAGCTGCAACCGCCAAACGGCGTCCCAACCCGCTACGCCGGAACCTACGACCAACACAGATTGCCGAAGCTCATCGAGTGTCAGCGCGTAGTCACCGGGCGGTAATAATCCATCGATTGTGAAGTCAGGCAGCACGTGTTCTCCAATCCAAATGATACGAGACACTTGACGCAATTGTCAAGTCTTTGGCAGTTGAAATCGCTTGCTAATTTGTGGATCGCGCGAATACCGATTCGTACAATTCCTGCATGAAACCGACCATTGCTGTTATCGGCGCGAATTCCGACCGCCGCAAGTTTGCCAACAAGTGCGTGCGGGCGTACCTCGCGGCGGGTTACGACGTCTTTCCGATTCATCCGATGGAAACGCTCGTCGAAGGTTTGAAGGTGTTCCGGTCGGTAACGGACATTCCGCTCGAACGGCTCGATCGCGTCAGCGTCTACCTGCCGCCGGCCGTGGGTGTGATGGCGATGGATACATTGGCGGGCAAGGCGGTTGGCGAAGTGTGGCTCAATCCGGGTGCCGATGCGCCGGAGGTAGTGGCGCGTGCAAAAGCGCTAGGCTTGATCGTCGTCACCGGTTGCAGTATCGTCGATATCGGCGTTTCGCCCAGTCAGTTTCCGGATGCGTAATCTATGATCGAAATCGTCGATGTCACCAAGCGTTACGGCAACAAGGTGGCGGTCGAAAATCTCAACCTCGTCGTGCCGAACGGCGAATTGTTCGCGTTCCTCGGGCCGAACGGCGCGGGCAAAACGACGACGATTAAAATGCTTTGCGGGCTACTGTTCCCGACGACGGGTACCGTGAAAATCGGCGGCTACAATATGTCTACGCACGGCGACGAAGCACGGGCGCTCGTCAGTTACGTGCCGGATCAGCCGTTCCTTTACGAGAAGCTCACCGGTCGCGAATTCTTGCAGTTCACGGCGGACCTCTATGGTATGCCAGCCACTTATGGTAAGACGCGAATGGAGCGTGTCATCGAGTTATTCCATCTCGACGAATTCATCGACACGCTCACCGAACGCTATTCGCACGGGATGCGGCAACGCACGGTGTTCGCGGCGGCGCTGTTGCACGAACCGAAGTTGCTGATCGCCGACGAACCGACGGTCGGCCTCGACCCGAAGAGTATCCGCGAGTTGAAGTTACTGCTACGCGACCTCGCAAAACAGGGCGTGACTGTGTTCCTCTCGACGCACACGTTGGACATCGCGCAAGAACTGGCGGACCGCGTCGGCATCATTCATAACGGCACGCTCATCGGCTGCGGTACACTCGCCGACCTCCGCAAGAAAGCGGGCAGCGACGGCACCCTCGAAGACGTCTTCTTGAAGATCACCGAGTCGAACGCATAAAAATCGCGGACACGGTTAAAATCGCCTCGGTTTTGCGTACCCGAATTGTTCCAACCGATGCCGCGATCCACGCTTGAACCTCACAATAGGCTGGACATTGTGCTTGGTAGTCGGTTATTAAAGTGGTACTTTGTGTGAACGCTGTTTATCCCGCCGCTAGTAGCTTTTGCCTGCCAACCTTCCGATTCTTCGCGAACTGCCAAATCGTGACAGCAGCGACGAATATTCATGTTTCCATCGGTGAATTACTGAATTTCCCACGTTTGGTCGGGAACGAACAGTGAGACCCCGCTCGTGGAGAGGAATTGAAAATGCTATCGCGACCCTTTCGTATCGAACGTGCCAGTGAATTTCACCGTCGTGCGTTCGTGCAGGTCGGTTTCTCGGGGCGATCGTAAGCAGCCCGCAATTTGGCAAGTCCGAAGAAATGTTTTGTGCCCTCTGCACGATACCTCGGCACCAGGAATCACTGTGATCGCTTGCCGCGAGTTGCGCTCTCTACGCAAATTTTCCTGCTTGGGCAATTCATTGTGGCGTCGGGGCTTTTGCTGGCTGGACGCAATTCTCTGCGAACATGAGTCCGATTCGATAATTTCCACACGATGCCATCGCACAGATGCGCCTTTTCGATGCTAACCGTTAGATACAGCTGGCTGATTTGCCTAGTCTTCTTAACCTTCTCTTCTTCAATAGGTCGCCCCTATGAGTTGGATGCAGCGTCGCCGCATTTCCTGTTTCCGCGCACCCGTCACCGCTCGCAAGCCGAACCGCAAGCCGATCATCGGCGTCGAAAAGCTCGATGACCGGATCAATCCGGCACCGGTACCGTCGATCCTCGGGTTGTCGTCGAGCAATATTTTGCTGGGCGAACAGGCGAACTTCGGCTTCACTTTCGCGAACACCAGCCCGACCGATGCGGGTTTTGCACCGTTCATCGAAGTCGCGATGGACACCAGCGGCCCCGATGGCGCGGCCACGAATCCACTCGATGGCTACGGTACGCCGACCGTTACTGGGGCCGGGCTGACGCTGACGCCGGCCACGGCGATCACACTGATTACGGGGCAAACGACGTACACCAACCCGCTGACGGGCGAATCTCGGGCGGTGCCGGCGGGGTTCGGCAAGAACGACACGATCTTCATTTACAGCTTGCCGTTCGGCAGCTTCAGCCCGACGCAAAGTACGGCGATCTCGATCAGCGCGCCGACGAGCAAACTCGCCGACGTCGGCAGCGTATTGCCGATTGCCGTGACGGGTGGCTTCCGCGACGACAGCGCCGCGCTCGATGGCCCCGGCATTTACTTCGGCCCCGCGTTGGCGGGTGTGACGCCCGAACTGTATCGCTTCAAGAAGATCTACCTCGGGCCAGAAAGCGAAACCGCGACGGGGCCGAACTTCGTCCGCCGCTACCGTCTGGAAGTCGACATCGCCGACGGCCAAACGCTGACGAACACGAAGCTGAACGACGACCTTGCCGCGAGTATGCAGATCGTCGCGAAGACCGCAACGAACATGGCGGCGTTCACCTCGGCGTCACCCGGCACGAACGTCTTCGCCGCAGGGAACCTGTCCGGTACGGCGGTCAACACGGCACCCGATGGCACGCTCAGTTACAACTTCGGCACGGTGGTCGGCACGCCACTCGCGGTCGATGCGGCATACGAATTCGACTTCTATATCCCGCGCGATCTGGCGGGTGGCGGCGCGGTCGTCCCGCAAGGCACCGATAGCGTTACGCACCTGAACACGGCGAGCACGCAGGCGAACTGGACGCCGCTCGATAGCCGCGATCCCGCGAACCAGAACGTGGCGAAAGCGACGCCGGACAACGGCCCGCACACGCTCGAAGAACAATCGATTGCGATTCAGAAAACGGTCGTGGCGATCGACCCGGCGACGGGCCTCGCGATCCCGGCTGGCCAGTCGATCCGCCCCGGCATTACGCTGTTGCGCTACACGCTGAATTACCAGGTCTCGGATTATTACGCCTTCGACAATCTGTTCGTGAACGACACGCTTTCGGACGGCCAACGCTTGTTCGTCGGCACGCGCGGTGCCGTCAATGCCTTCCCGGCGATGGACGTCAACAACGCTTACCTCATCGGCACGCCGAACGGCAGTCGCCAGAATACTACGGGTAACTTCCAGGGCAACACCGTCATCGATTATCAGCGGCGGTACAATCCCGTCGCTGCTGCCGACCCGACGAGTTTCCCCGTCGATGGGCCCGCGACGGGCACCATTTCGCCGACGGTATTTGCGAACCTCGCACCGAGCGTGCAACCGGATGGTTTGACGAGCGACACGGGTACGACGGGTTTGCGGTTCGATATCTCGAAGGAACTCAAGGCACGCCTCGGTGCGAATGCGGGGCGGCTGGTTGGTGGCGAAGTTGGCAACGATGGCACCGGCCCGACGAACAATTCAATTGCAGGAAAACAGTTTGGTGGCACCACCGGCACGATCGTGTTTTACACAGAAGTCAGCCAGGAATTCAGCGACTCGTACCGCACCGCGAACGGTGGCTCGAACGATGCGAGCGTGGATCAGGGCGACATCCTTTCGAACGCCGTCAACGATCCGCGAACCGCGGGCCGCGATGGCATCATCGGCAACCAACTGCTGACGAGCACGATCAACGCCGCCGTGCCGACGATCGTCGGTACCGGCTCCGACGATAGCGGTACGAGCGTCGTCATTCCGTACGGCGTGCAAGAGAAACAGATCTACGCGATCAACGGCCAGACCGTTCCCCCAGCTGGGCCGACCGACCCGCCGCTGTCGATCCAGCCCGGCGACCGCGTCACGTATCGCCTGACGTACACGCTGCCGATCAGCAGCTTCGAGCAACTCCGGCTCATCGACTTCCCGCCGCTGCCGGTAATGAACGTCACCAACTCGGGGCCGTTCACGTTCGTTCGCGATCCGGCTGCTTACGGCTTCCTGCCGGGGCAAGTCGGCGTCGTCGATGCGGCCGGGGCGAACCCGACCGACGACACTTACTTCAACACCTTCGCGCCCGGCAACGGCGCGGGTCGCAACCCGACGCTCACCGTCGATTCGGTGGCAAACAGCATCACGCTGAACTTCGGTACACAGAGCGACCCACAGCGCCGTTCGTCGCAAATTTCCGTCCTCGTAACGTTCGTCGTCGGCAACCAGCCGTTCGCGTCGGACTTGTTCCTGACGAACCAGTTGCGCATCTCGGAAGGTTCGACGAACGCGGGCACGACCACGGTCGAAGACCTGCGCCGCTTCGAGCTGGTGCGGCCATTCGTCACGGTGCAAAAAGGCACGGCCGCGGGTCGCAACACTGGCTTCACCGTTGGCTCGGGTTCGAACCAGATTAACTTTGGCGGTACGAACGTCGCACTTCCCGCCGTCGGAACGAACGTCGCCAGCACGGTCATCAACCGCGCGGGCACCGTACTTTCGGGCACGAATGCGATCTTCAACGCGACGCAATCGAACAGCATCGGCGCGCAGAACATCACGCCATCGAACCTCCCCGTCGATGCGGGCGACACGGTGCGTTACGCGGTGGTGGTGCAGAACAGCGGCAAGGGCGATGCCTTCGATGTGAACCTCACCGATACGATCCAGCCGCAGTACAACCGAACCGCGTTCGACCCGACGACCGACCTGCGCGTGATTCGCGGCGATGGCACGGTGCTGACGCCGGTGACCGATTACACGATCACTTACAACGGGCTGACGGGTGCGATCGCAATTCAGCTCGTCGATAATTACTCGGCGGGGAACGTCGGCGGGGCGACCGAAGACAGTCACATCGGTGCATTGAGCCGAGGCAACCGTACGGCCGGCGCAATCGACAATGGCTCGAATACGATCGTCGTGCTTTACGATGTGACGCTGTTGAACACCGTGACGCCGAACCAGACGATCACGAACACCGCAATCGTGCCGGTTTACTCCAACAGCGAAGGCGGAGTCGATCTCACCGATCCGGCTGTGGTGCCGGGCGCGACCGAACCGACTGACCAGGCCACGGTGACGACGCGATTGCCACTCGTGGCCAAGACGCTGGTTTCGACGGAATTCACCGCGCCGGGCAACAACCTGGCGAATCAGGCGACGATCGGCGAGTACGTCACGTACACGCTCACGCTGACCGTACCCGAAGGCTTTACGCCTTCAGGTGCAATCGTCGACACGCTGAACAACGGCCTCGCGTTCGTCGACGTGCTCAGTGTGGCGACGTCTCCCGGCGTCAGCGTGGCGACGCCCCCCGATGCCGGCAATAACCCTGCGAACACGACGATCACGAACAGCGCCCGCACGATTACGTTCGGCCTCGGCGACATCACGAACAGCAACACCGATAACGCGACGACGGAAACGATCACCATCACCTATCGCGCCATCGTGCTGAACACGAACGGCGTTGCGGGCACCGCGAACAACCAAGCTGGGAGTACGCGGAACAACAGCGCCCGCTTCGAGTGGACGAGCAACACCTCGACGTTGACGAGCGTATCTGCCGGGCAAACGAACACGCTCAGCGGGGGCGTCTCGGGTACGCTGACGCCGATCACGATCGTCGAACCTACAGTCACGCCTGTGAAAGACGTGGCGAACTTCACCGCCGGTGGCGCGTTCGGCCAACGCACCCGCGGCGATGCCGGCGACGAGATCGACTACCGCATCGTGCTGACCGGTAGTGGCACGACCGCCTACGAAGTCTCACTGAACGATCCGATTCCCATCAGTTTCTTCAGTGGTGGCGTCGCGATCCAGTCCGCGACTTCGACCGGAACGATCCGCTTCAACGGCATCGCGCGAACGGCAACGACTGCCGATTTCTCCATCGATGGCAGCGGCGTTCTGACGTTCGCAGCGGGCCTCGATGTCGACATCGAACCGGGTGCGACTCTCACCGTCGTCGTTCGCGGCACGGACTTCACCGGCTCGACGGGGCAACTCGTCACGAACACCGCCGAGACGCGCTGGTCCAGCCTCGATGGCACGCCCGGCACGCGCTCCACGCACAACACCAACAGCACCGAACGCACCGGTGCCGATGGCTTGCTGGGCACTGCACTCAACGATTATCGCTTGCGAGACGATGCCATCATCGAATCGCCGCCGGTCGTTCGCAAATCGCTCGTCGCGACTTCGGAAGCGCACACGCCGGGTTCGAACGTCGCCATCGGCGAAATCGTCCGCTACCGCGTCTACGTGTCGCTCGGCGAAACGCCAACGGGCGTGCCGACGTCGAACGTGCAGATTCGCGACTTCCTGCCGACGGGCTTGTCGTTCCTCAACGATGGCACCGCCCGCTACGGGTTCATTTCGTCGAACGGTGCGAACCTCACTTCGAGCACGCTCGGTGCGGCCGGTATTGTCGGGAACGAGACGTCGCTCGCCACGCTCCTGTCGTCGTCGCTTGCGGGGAGTTTCAGCGATGCCGATATTTCGCAGTCGAATATTGGCAGTGGAACCGGCGACCCGACGATCTACAACAGCGGCCAGGACGTCTTCTTCCGCCTCGGCGACATTACGAATGCCGACCGCGACAACAACGTCGAATATGTGGTGATCGAGTACAACGTGCTCGTGACGAACGAGACGAGCAACCAGGCGGCAACGAACCTCGATAATTACGTCACGGTGCTCGCGAACGACGCCTACATCGACATCGTCAACGATGCCAACGGCGATGGCCTCGGTAACGGCGAAGCGACGATCGTCGTCAACCCCGCGAACCCAACGAACTTGCCGACGGCCCGCGTCACCGTCGTCGAGCCGAACATCCAGATCGTCAAGAACGCCATCGCTACCGATGGTTTCGTCGTGACGTACCAACTGACGATTACCAACACCAACACCGGTAACACGACGACGGCGTTCAACACACGCATCCTCGATATTTTGAATGCGACGAACTTCGGACTGAACACCGGCAGCGTCAGCATCACACCGGGTACTGCGACCGGCATCACCAACGGCACCGCGGGCAACACGGTCGATCTGACGATCGACACGTTCCCCGTCGGCAACACCGTTACCATCACGTATACGGTGAATGTGCTCGTCACGCCGACGGGTGTGAACACGCTCGTCAACGTCGGCCAAACGACGACGACGGGGCTGCCCGGCACGCAAGGTACGCTGCCGTTCTTCGGCACCACGGCCGCGACCATCGGCGCAACGGGCACGGCTACCGGCGAACGTAACGGCACCGATGGCGTCGGCGGCGCGCTCAACGATTACGCCTCGACCGACATCGAATTGCTCGGTTCCTTGGGCGATCGCGTTTACTACGATGCCAACGGCGACGGCAAACAAGATGTGGGCGAGGCGGGTCTCGTCGGCGTGCCGGTTACGGTCACGTGGGCGGGGCCGGACGGCAATTTCGCAACGGTCGGCGACAACAGCGTCATCACCGTGCTCACCGGTGCCGATGGCAAGTGGATCGTCAACGCGCTACCGCTGAATGGCAAATACCAGGTAACCGTGCCGACGGCATTCGCCGGGATGGGCGTGACCGATGCGACCGACGACAACGTGCTGACCGCATCGAACAAATCGTCGATCACGCTCACCGGCGTCGATGCGGGGACGACCAACAACCGCACGCAAGACTTCGGCTACCGCGGCACGGCATCGCTCGGCAATCGCGTCTTTATCGACGCGAACGGCGACGGCATTCAAAACACCAACGGCCTCGAACCGACACTCCCCGGTGTCACGGTCGGTCTGACGTGGGCGGGTGCGGATAATATCTTCGGTAATGCCGACGATCTCACGTTCAGCACGGTGACGACAAATGCTGCCGGTACGGGGCCGAACTATTCGTTCAACTTCTTGCCCGCCGGCGATTTCAAAATCGCCGTCAGCACGACGGGTGGCACGGGTGGTGTGCCGGACAACGCGACGCTGACCGATTCGCTCGATAACGGCACGCTCTCCGCAGTCGGCACGGTGACGACGAACCTGACGCTCGGTGAGAACGAGACGACGATCGACTTCGGCTACAAGGGTACGGCGAGCATCGGCGATACGGTGTGGTACGACGCCGATGGCAATGGCGTGCAAGGTCCAGGCGAACCCGGCATCGCGGGCCAAACCGTCACGCTGCTGTGGAGCGGCCCCGATGGCGTTCTCGGTAACGGCGACGATGTGACGTTCACGACGACGACCGATGCAAATGGCAAATATCTCTTCCCGAGCTTGCCCGTCAACGGCACGAGCGATGCCTACCGCGTCGCGGTGGCGAACCCGACGGGCTACCCGACGCAAACGTTCGACTCCGATGGCACCGGCACGGCAAACGCCTCGACGCTCAACCTCGCGCAAAATGAAAATAACACCGCGCAGGACTTCGGCTTCCGCGGTACGGCGAGCCTCGGGGACTTCGTGTGGCGGGATCAGAACGGCAACGGCAAACAGGACGCCAGCGATACGGGTATCGACGGCGTGACGGTGCAACTGTTCTTCGACCGCAACAACGACGGCGACTTCGCCGACGCGGGCGAGAACGTGCCACTGTTGACCACGACGACGGCAGGCGGCGGAGCGTACTCGTTCCCGAACCTCGCGGCCGGTAACTACCAGGTCGGCTTCGGCAACACAGACGGCACCACGACCTACACGCGCACCGTGCAAGATGTGGTGGCCGCCACCGACGCACTCGACAGCGATGCCGATGTGGCGACGGGCCGCACCGGAACCTACGCGCTCATCAACGGCCAGAACATCCCGACGGTCGATGCCGGACTCTACGTGCCGGTGAGTATCGGCGACACGGTGTGGTTCGACGCGAACAACAACGGTGCGTTCGATCCGGCCACCGAGCCGGGCATCCCGAACGCGAACGTCACGGTCGTTTGGTATGGCCCCGATGGCGTGTTCGGCGGCGGTGACGATAAGACGTTTACGGCCACCACCGACAGTGCGGGCACGTACCTTGTCACGAACTTGCCACCGGGCGAATACAAGGTGAGCATCGACCCTGCGAGCCTGCCAGAGGGCCTCGTTCAGACGTTCGACCTCGATGGCATCGCGACGGGAAACTCGACGAAACTGACCGCGATTTCGGGCGGGGATCGCCTCGATGCGGACTTCGGCTATCGCGGCACCGGCAGCGTCGGCGACACGGTGTTCCTCGACATTAACAACAACGGCAAATACGACACCGGCGAGGGAATCGCTGGCGTGAAAGTGCAAATCAGCGGCGATCTCGATGGCGATGGCTTGCCAGAGTCGCTATTCGCTACCACCGATACCGACGGCAAATACACCTTCCCGAACCTGCGTGTGACGGCAGCGGGCGTGCCGTACACCGTGACGATCGACAAAACGACATTGCCCGTCGGAGCGGTGGCGAGCGTCGATCCGGATGGCGTGCTCGACAGCAAATCGGTCGTCACGATTTCAAATTCGACGCCGAACGACGTACTGCAAGACTTCGGTTACCGCAGCACGGGCACCATCGGCGATACCATCTTCCTCGACGCGAACAACAACGGCAAGTACGACGTCGGCGAAGGCATCACCGGCGTCACGGTCATGCTCACCAGCGACTTCGATGGCGATGGTCTGCTCGAAACGCAATCGGCCATCACCGATGCGGACGGCAAGTATCTGTTCACGGGCCTGATCACGAACAGCGGACGCGGTGCGGGCGTTCAATACACCGTCACCGTCGATTCGGCGACGTTGCCTACCGATGTCTCGCAAACCGTTGACCCCGATGGCGTCCTCAGCAACGACTCAATCATCACGATCACCGACGCGGCACAGATTAACCTGCTTCAGGATTTCGGCTATCGCGGCACTGCAAGTGTCGGCGATACGGTGTGGTTCGATGCCAACAACGACGGCATCAAGGGGCCGAACGAGCCGGGCATCGCCGGGGCGAAAGTCACGGTCGTTTGGTTCGGGCAAGATGGTATCGAAGGCAACGCCGACGATGTGACGACGACCACCGTGACGGCGGGCAACGGCTTCTGGCAGGTGACGGGGCTGCCCGTCGGTAACTACCGTGCGACGGTCGATACGGCCACGTTGCCGAACGGCCTGAACGTGCAAACGTACGATCTCGATGGTCTGAGCACGCCGAGCACGACGCCGTTTACGCTGGTTTTATCGCAGAATCGCGTCGATGTCGACTTCGGCTATCGCGGTACCGCGAAACTCGGCGACACGGTGTGGGTCGATCTCAACGGCGACGGAATTCAAACGCCGAACGAGCCGGGCATCCCGCACGCCACCGTCACGCTCGTGTGGTACGGCCAAGATGGCGTACTCGGCGGCGGCGACGATGCCACGCTAACGACGATCACCGACTCGAACGGGAAATACCAGTTCACCGATCTGCCAAGCGGTAACTTCCAGGTGAACGTCGACCCCACCACGATCCCCGCGAACCTGCTCCCGACTTACGATCTCGACGGCAAGGCGACCGCGAATGTCACACTGGTGTCACTCGCGGTGGGCCAGAGCAATCAGACCGTGGACTTCGGCTACAAGGGCACGGCATCGGTTGGGGATTTCGTCTGGTACGACGCGAACAACGACGGTACGCCAACCTTCGCCGAACCGGGTATCGCAGGTGCCACCGTCACGCTGACGTTCGGTGGGGCCGACGGCGATCTGACGACGACCAACGACAACATTACGTTTGTCACCACCACGGGTGCGGATGGCAAGTATCTGATTTCAGGCTTGCCAGTCAGCATTAATGGTGCGTTGCCGAACTACATCGCCACGGTGTCGAACGTTCCTGCGATCTTCACAGTGCAGACGTTCGACCTCGATGGCAAAGCCACGCCGAACGCCGCCACGTTCGTTCTGGGTGCCAGCCAGGATCGTCGCGATGTCGACTTCGGCTTCCAGGGCACGGCCAGCCTCGGCGATTACGTCTTCCAGGACTTCAACGGAAATGGCGTGCAAGATGCGGGCGATGTCGGTGTCAGCGGTGCGACAGTCAACCTGCTCGACGCCGCCGGGAACAAGCTCGCAACGACGACGAGTAACGTCGATGGCAAGTACAACTTCCCAGGCTTGACGGCCGGAAATTATAAAGTCGCGTTCGTCACACCGAGTGGCTTCGCAATCACCGCGAAGAACCAGCAAGGGAACGTCGCCGCCGATAGCGATGCGGACCGCACGACGGGTATCACCGCCACGATTGCACTGGCCACGGGCGAGATCAACCCGACGATCGACGCCGGGCTGTACGTGCCGGTGAGTATCGGCGACACGGTGTACTTCGACGCGAACGGCGATGGCAAACAAGCCAGCACCGGCGAACCGGGCATCCCCGGCGCGACGGTCACGCTGAAGTACGCGGGGCCGGACGGCGTGTTCGGCACCCCGGACGATGCGACCTTCAGTACGGCCACCGATGCGAGCGGGAAGTACCTGTTCCCGAGCCTGCCACCGGGCAACTTCCAAGTCGATATTTCCAAGTTGCCGAACGGGCTGACGGTCGCGACGGCCGACCTCGATGGCATCGCCACGTTGAACACGACGAAGCTGACGGCCATCTCCGGTACGAACCGCCTCGATGCCGACTTCGGCTATCGCGGGCCGGGCAGTATCGGCGACACCGTCTACTTCGACTTCAACGGCGATGGCCTACAAAGCGTGGGCGAACCCGGCATTGCGGGAACGAAAGTCACGGTCACGTGGCTCGGTTTCGATGGCGTCGCGGGCGGTACCGACGATGTGACGTACACGACCACGACCGACGCAACGGGTAAGTATTCGGTGGCGAATTTGCCGCTCGGAAATTACACGGTCGGCATTGATCCAACGTCGCTGCCAACCGGGTTCGTGCCGATCTCGGACCTCGATGGTGTCGGTACGCCGAACGCGACGAAGGTGTCGCTCGGCAGTGCCAACCCGAACCGCCTAGATGCCGACTTCGGCTACGTCGGCACCGGTTCGCTCGGGGATCGCGTGTGGGTGGACTTCAACGCCGATGGCAAGCAAGACGCGAACGAACCCGGCGTTCCCGGCGCAACGGTGGTGGTGAACTACGCGGGTGTGGATAACGTCTTCGGCACGGCCGACGATGGATTATTCACCTCGAAGACCGGTACGAACGGCTTCTACGGCTTCCCGAATCTACCGTTGGGAACGTACAAGGTCAGCGTGACGAACGGCCTGCCAACGGGCACCGTACCGACGTACGACCTCGACGGGACGCCGAACAACACGACGACGACGAGCCTAACGCAAAGCCAGAACCGGACCGATGTGGACTTCGGCGTGCGGGGCACGTCGAGCATCGCCGGTTCGGTGTTCCGCGACGATAGCAACGACGGTCGCCGCGACCCCGGCGAACCCGGTTTCGAGGGCGTGACGATCACGTTGAGCGGTACCGATATCCTCGGCAACCCGATCACCGTTGTGACCACAACGAACGGCAATGGCGACTACAACTTCCCCGGTCTCTTGCCCGGAACGTACACCGTAACGGAAAGCACGCAGCCACCCGACACCGCCGATGGCCTGGATTCTGCGGGCAATGTCAACGGCAGACCGATGGGCACTGCGGGGAACGACATCGTGCAGACGATCGTTCTCGGTGCAGGTCAATCGTCGGTGGCGAACGTGTTCGGCGAACTCGCCGGGTTGGTTTCGGGCACGGTTTACGTCGATCGCAACCGCGATGGCGTCCGCGATCCGAACGAACCGCGTCTCCCTGGCGTGACGATTCAACTGATCGATTCGACGGGGCGCGTCATTCGGACGACGACCACCGATTCGGATGGCAACTACCTCATCCGCGGGTTTGCACCGGGTACGTACACCGTGCGAGAACTGCAACCGGACGGCTACGGAAACGGCACGCCGAACGATCGCGTCGTCGATGTTCCACCGCTCGGCAGAACGGGTATCGACTTCGGCGAAATCACCAGCACGGTGGCGGGCTTCGTCTATCGCGATTACTCGATCGACGGAATGCGGACGCTTGCGACGGGCGAAACCGGCATCGGCGGTACGACGATTACGATCGCCGGAACCGACGTTCGCGGGAACGTCGTCAACCGCACGACGACGACCGATTCGTTGGGCCACTACCAGTTTACGGACTTGCTGCAAGGCAGTTACACGCTGACGGAGACGCAGCCGAACGGATTCTTCTACGATGGTTTGGACACTGTCGGTAACCTCGGTGGCGTCGCAAGTAACGACAAATTGGTTGTCGGCTTACCACCGGGTAGCGATGGCGTCGACTACAACTTCGGCGAATTCCCACCGGCCGACCCGTTCGGTTACGTCTACCAGGACACGAACCTGAACGGCATTCGCGATGTCGGCGAACCGGGTATCGCGGGCGTGCCGATCACGATCTCCGGGACTGCATTCGGCGGCACGATCTTTGCACGGCCACTGGTGCCGAGCGATTTCACGAGTGGTTCGTTGACGATCTTCACCGATGCGAACGGCCTGTGGCAGTTCCCGATTCTGCCGCCCGGAACGTACACCATCGTCGAGTCCGTTCAACCGAGCGGCTTCCTCGATGGAACCGAACAGGACGGCGATCCGAACGGCCCCCCAGCCACCGTCGGTAACGATCGCTTCGATAATGTTGTACTCGCTCCGAACCCGATTCGCGGGCCGTTCAACTTCGGCGAGTACGTGCCACAATTGTCGAAAAGGGGCTTCCTCGGAAGCACGTTAATGCCGACGACGACGTCGCCAGTCATGCCGAACTTACCGCGTTCCCCGGCGTTCACGGTAAATACCGGCACGCCGAATACCCCCGCGCTGATTGCGACTTCGACGGGACCAGGTACCGCGTCGCTCATCCGCGTGTTCGACTACGCCAGTGGCGGCGAGCGATTCCGCATTCAGCCGTACGAGTCGACGTTCATCGGTGGCGTTCGCGTGGCGATCGGCGATGTCAGCGGAGATGGTACCGATGACATCGTCACGGGGATCGGGCCAGGTGGCGGGCCACGTATCCGCGTGTTCAGCGGCAAGGATGGCGCGGTCGTCAAGGACTTCTTCGCCTACGAAGAATCGTTCCGCGGCGGGTTGTTCGTCGCAGTCGGCGACATCAACGGCGACGGCGTGCAAGACATCCTCACGGGTACGGAAGTCGGCGGCGGGCCGCGCGTCAGTGTCTTCGACGGCAAGACCGGGGCCGTGCTGGCGAACTTCTTCGCGTTCGATGTGAATCAGCGCGGTGGCGTGCGAGTCGCGGCGGGCGACTTCGATGGCGATGGTAAAGCGGAGATCGTTGCCACGACGGGTGAAGGCGTCGCGACGAAGGTTCGCATCATGAACGCGGATGGCTCGATCGTCCGCGAGTTCGCACCGTATACCGCAACGTTCACGGGTGGGGTTTCACTCGCTGTGGCGGATGTGAACGGCGACGGGGTACCGGACATCGCAACGGGTGCGGAAGCGGGCGGAGGACCGCACGTGCAAGTGTTCGACGGCAAGACGGGAGCCACGCTCTCGAGTTTCTATGCGTACGATTCGGGCTTCACCGGCGGCGTGCGAGTCGCGTTGCAAGATGTCGATGGCGATGGCAAAGCCGACATCGTGACGGGAATGGGCGTCGGGGGAAGTAGCGAAGTCCGCGTGCTGCGTGGGACCGATCTGCAACCGCTCGACCGGTTCTTCGCCTTCGACGACATGTTCACGGGCGGTGTCTACGTCGGGTAAAAATGCTACGAAAGCAGATCCTCGCCACGGCGCTCGAACTCGTTCGCGATGCGAGCGCGACGGAGATGATCCTTCGATTACTTTATCGGTGGCGGCACCGCAATCGGATCGAACCGCCGCAGATACAGCGTCGTGCGTTTCTCATCGAGAGCGACGAATAGTTTCGCATCGGGAATCAGGAATAGATGATCGGCGAGATTTAATTTCGTCGGCTTCTCGGTGTAGAGGCCCGATTCGAGCGGCAACTTCGGTATCGTCGAAGCTGGCAAATCTTGGAAGCCATCGTGTATGGTCAGTTGCGATAAGGAATCGAAGACGTTTCTGGGAACGCGGTCGAATGTTGCATGAAAGGCGAGGGGACCGTGCAATGCAGGCCACCACTGATCGCGTTCTATGATGTCACGCAACCCTACGACGCGGTTTCCTGGAAAAGTCACCGCGCCATCGTAACCGTAAAGTTGGCGGGCGTCGGGTGCGGGGTAAAGATCGCGTTTGATGTTGATGGCTGTCGCTTGCGTTCCCGAAATGGATACGATCGCACCTCCAAAACCCCGCCCATATCCGACGAACATTCGTCCATTCGCCGCGGCCCTGACGTGCGATGGAAACAGAACTCCTATTATCCCGTTCGTGTCGATGGTGTATCGCTCGACCGTCGTGGGGTCGTAAAATTGAATGGCGTCCTTCGTCGGATTATCGAATACCACTAACAATGGCCCTGCGGATGCCGAACCCATCGTGATCGAGTACACGGTGTCCTTCGTAACGAACGGGCCGTCGTGTTCCTTTTTCAGAGCCATCAGGTCGTATCGTTCCATCCGCTTCGTGTCGGGATAAACCACGATGGCATGGGTCGCGTTCGCGGCAACCAGAGCGTTCGCGTTTGCGAGCGGGAACTGTTTGACAATCTTGGCTACCTGCGCGTCGAAGATCGCCAGTTGGAGGTTGCCCGGCTGCAGGAAAATCAAGAATCGACCGCCGCCACCGGCGACGACTTCCTTTGCGGGACTGGTCAGCTGGATTTCCCCGGCATCATCCGCGAGCTGCACAGGCCGAATCGCGGCTACCTTCACTGGCACGAAAACGAACGGCTTCTCCCGCGGCATCACCGGGTTGAAGGGATCCAGCATTGCAGCGGGATTGAACGGATCCATATTTGGAATCGCGATCGCGACCTGAGCTGGCGGGAACGGAGCGATGGCAACGGGGTTTGCAGGGGTTGCTTGCTGAAACCCCACGTAGATCACGTAGCCGATCACGCTGATTCCAACGATGAACGCCACCGCGATCCCACCGAGGACTAATGCGGCCATGCCGACTTTCGCCTTCGGTCGCGACTCGCGCTCGTCGTCGTCCTCGTCGTCGCGGGCACGACGGACTTTGCGTTTCGGTTCGTCGCAATCGTGATTCGCGGCACTCCGCCGTCGCCGTCGGAGCGGGATGTCCTCTTCGGCTTGCGGCGTTTCCACAACAGCGGGGATCGGCGGCGGCACGTCTTCCTTCGGCTTCTCGGGACGCTCGTCTTCGATCGTGAGGTACTGTGCCGGTTCCTCGGAGGGCGTCGTCAGTGGCTTCGCCACAATCGGCGGTGCAAGCGGCTCGATGGTGACGAGCGGCTCGAGTTCTCCGGCGTTGGGCGCGGTAAAGATCTCGTTGCACTTTCCGCAACGGAGCCTCTTGCCGAGTTGCATGTCGGACAGGCGAAAGCTGCCGTTGCAATTCGGGCAGCGAAAATCGTGAACGGCCATTACGACAAACCCTTGGTAAAATTCACTTCGCGATGCCCTTCGAGCTGACCTGGAGTGCCACCGGTTTTTCCTTTCCGGCGGACACGAGGGGCAGATACTCTTGCGGCGGGAACGGCGTGCCGACGAGGAGAGATTTCTTCCCCGCGTCGGTCGGATCGCCGAGGAGACACCAATAGCGATCTTGCGCGTACAAACAAAATACGCCCGCGTTCGGCGGACGCAACCCGACGACGATCTGATCGCCGCCCTGATCGGCATCGAACAGGAAGCCGACTAGGTTTGTGGAAACCATCACGAACGCTTCCGGATTCACCCACGCGCAACTCGACGGTACGCCGAACTCTTCGTTGACGGGTTGATCGGTCTTCGGCTCGGGGTCGCCGAAACGGGCGTGCGCGATGCGCGTGTACGGCACCGCATCGGCCCCTTGCGACTGCCCAGCTTTGTACGCAACGGCGAACCGCGTGCCCGATTGATCGATCGCAAGCGCGAGACCTTCCATCGGTGCGTTGCCGAGCGTCGTCCCGACTTTCGGCTCGCAAGTCGCCGTCGGAATTTCGTAAACGACACCCCCCGCGTACGCGGCGATCAACTTGCGATCCGGGCTAATGACGACGCTGCGGTTCTCGACCAACGGCATCGTCGGCACCGTCGGTAGCGGTTTGCCCGTTACCGTCTTCGCCTTCGTCGTAATGTCGAACACATCGACGGTGCCTTCTTTGGAAACGACCGCGATCGAGTTGTCTTCGAGAAAATACACGGCCGCAATTCCCGGCGACTTGTCCTTCGCCTCGGGATACGGGTCGAAGCCATCGAGGAGCTTTTTCCCTTTGTCGCTGAGTTGATAAATCGTGACTTTACCCGTCGGCGAATCGATGGCGAGGCGTTCGCCGTTCGGACTGATGTCCGTCGCGCGCGGCCAAGTCAAACCATCGGCATCGATCTCCGTGCGGTCGACGCGTTGCCCCGTCGTCAGGGCATATCGATCGATGGTATCCTTTGCGCCTTTCCCCTGAAAACCGTCGAACGAGTGGCGAATGACCACAGCGACGGGACCGTCCTTTCCTCCGACAATCAACTTCCGCACCGAGCCATAATTGTGGTCTAGCGAAAGGACATCCTTCGGTTTTTCGATGACGTTGAGGTTCGTCGGGTCCGGAATTTTATCGAGCGTGCGCGTGATGGTGAGCGCGACCCGCGACTTCGCTTTCGCACCCACTTCGGGCTTCGCCGCGACCGAAACTTTGTTCGGCTCGTTGCTCGCAGGCCCTTTTCGGAGATTCGCCGCCGTCGCCTTCTTGTCGTCTTTCGCTTTCTCCGCAACCACCGGCGCGGGTTTGTCTGGCACAGTCGGTGCCGAGGCCTGCGGTGTGGCGGCCTTCTCTTTTTGCAACATGAAGAAGTAAATGCCCGCACCGCCCGCCGTCGCACAGAGCAGCCCGACGACGCCGAACATCAGGAGCTTTTTCATGCCTCCGCCACTGCTCCCGGTCTTCGCGGCAGCGGGTTGCCGAAACTTCGACTTCGATTTTTCCACCTTGGAATCGACCTTCGCGTCGGCTTTCGAGTCGCCCTTGCGATACTTCGATTTCGACTTCGCTTCGGGAGGCGTCTCGTCGTCGGTAATGGCATTAGAAGGGATCGAGAACGGATTGTCGGCAATCGGTTCGGCATCGTCGATCGGTGCTGGTGCTTTGCGTTTCTCCGCGACGGCAGGCTTGACCGCACGGGCCGGTTTCGCGGACGGCGGCGGAGGAGAAACGGGTGTCGCTTCGGCGGAGCCATCGAAGGCGAACGGCGACGGCGCGATCGCGCTGAGGTGTTCCGAATCCGCCACACTATCGACCGGCCCGGCGGCTTCCCCGGGAATGCGAAACGAATGCTGGCACTTCTTGCACCGCGCTTTCTTCCCTGCCATTCCATCCGGGGCCTTCAACACCGACTGACAATTCGGGCACGGCACTTCGATAGACATGGAGCAGACCCTCGGCGACGAGCGAGATAATGTGTAGTCAAGTTACGCGATTCGCCGTCCAGACGCAACGACTACGGGAACCCCGGAAGATTCTCTGAGTGATTCCTGCTTAGAACGCGAAGATAGACGAGTGTCAGTCGATATTAAACCATGCCGATACTCCAAAAATGCGTTACTGACACTGCACTTGCGAACGCATACTATGACAGCCTTAAATGAAAGTCAGCTTCGATCAGACAGCCCTTTGATCCGGGCCTGAAGGAGTCGGTCTGTCGTCGTCGAATTTCACTGGTTTCGGTTTGGATCAACTCCGCTTTGCGTTGGGAAAAAACGCTTGTGCCTAAGAGCCGCTTACCTGTAATTTCAGGGTCGAAGTTTTTCCCGCCAAGTCGAATGACGATGTCTGCCTTTTTCGCAAGAATTTGTCCCATAACTCGCCACAAATCCGCGATGAGCTCCCAATAAGACTCGAGGTTATTGTGCCGGTCGTCGCGAGAAATCGTCCGGTATGTTGGGCGAGGTTGACCACGAAGAAACCAGATTCGGAGCCATTGGTCTTCCTCAAAATTTGTCACATCAAGGTAAGGAGGAGATGTAATCACACAACGGATAGGCTCAGTGGACTTTAGCAAGCGCGGCAACTCTCTCATGTCCGTATGTATGACCACCCCCCGATTTTGAGGTGGATCGCTCGCGTAACGAAAATTGACTCGATCACGGAGTAAACTGAATGACTCTCGCTCAGGCGGGTTCAATCCTTTCTCTTTCCAGTATCGCACAGAGTAAGCGGGCTTCGTGCTTATCGTCCTGGGCATCTGGTTGCTAAAGTACGAACTCGATTTTTCCGTTTCCCCGTGAAGTGAACCGAGTATTAAGGCTGCAATCATACAATCCGTGTCGTTATGCTCCCAGGCGAGTTCCTGTCGGAGGTACAACAACTGGCGGAGTGTACCCATCGAATACGCATAGTGAAAGAACTCAGGCATTTTCCGTCTCGCTAGTTCCCATGAGCGGTGTGCGAACCCCTTTTCCAACTCTGAGATCCGACGGTGAATTGCCTTCAAACTTGGAGCATTCGTCTTTGCTTTTGTTACGCAGTAAGCGACGGGATTGATATCGCTAGCGATGACTTTGCGTTCCATCAGCAGAGACTGAAACGGAGTAGTGCCTCGCCCACAGAACGGGTCGAGAACAATGGTTCCGCGTTTTGTAAGTCTGTCAACCCATGTTTCAACGAAGGCTTCTGGAAACATCGCGAAGTATGGGCATAGCGCGTGAAAGCGGTGTCTCATGGGTTCGCCATTCGGATGTTTTTGAGGACGTGGGCAGACCAAGATGCCCATCGACTTGCCAGTTCGGCATCGGCTACGGACGCGAGACTCGCTATCCTACAACGGTCGTAAAGTATGCCTGCAAATGTGCAATAATACGACCAAGTATCCCGTTGAATTCGGTGAGGGATAAAGAAGGATCGAACGGGCAACACGGTAACGGTTTCCGCCATCCAGTGTCCACACCAACGATCCGGTGGGGGGAGTTCGGAGATTTTCTCCTTCCAGTTGCGACCGGTCGCACACTGGCCGAAGCTGATGAGTTTGCCTTGGCGTCGATCGTGAAACTCCACCCACGTGACGATGTCGAGTTTCCCGTCCTTCTGGTGGGGTAATTTTGCTCTCCCTTTATGGTGCCCCACTCCTTCACCGAGCAACTTGCAGAGTGCGTCGAGCGCGTCGGCGAATCCACTCGGCAAAACTCGTCTCGGGAAACCGAATACTTTGGAGGTCACACGACCGCCAGCACCTCCGAAATAGCCTTCGGCCGCCTTGGCGCACACATCTTCAAATATCCTTTCCCCATCGGTGCCATTCGGACCAGCATCTTTCCCGTACCAGGAAAGCAAGGCAAGAAACGTATATAAGCTTTTTTCACCACTCGGTCGCAAGCTAAGAGTGTTGTTATCGATTTCAAATGGGTAGTGGTCGGCGTTCGTGCCGAAGTGATACCTGCGTTCGTCGAGTTCGTTAAATGCTTGCTGTGCGAGATCCGCAGAATCGTCGCCCTCCGAACCACTCTCGGTATCGCCCGCGATCACTTCGGTAGCATTCCCAATTCGCATGTCGCCGATGAAATCTTGTGCAGAGATGCTCCGCTCACGGCTTCGCAGCGTGCAGAGTTCGAGGAAGTCGGCGTGATCTTCCGGAGGATCCGTTGCCTCCGGAACGGAATCCGGACGGATCATGATGTCCTCCGCTTGCCAGATTTTTTGTGTCTCTCTTCGCCTGTCGCAGTTGCGGAAATATCATCCATCTCGTTTGCGATACTATTTGCGATCGTGGAGATCGCTTTCGCTTTATTCAGAAGTTCCGAGTCCTTACCAGCAAAACCGGTCAACACGAGACCTCGTGCCTCTTTCAATTTCTGTTCGGCAACGACGAGAGCTTCTCGGAGAAGTCGTTCGTCACCTTGGCTGGCCCGGAGTGCCGTTTCCAAAGGGAGACCCGACCGCAGTGCGGCCACGCCGTTTTTGTTGCCGAGTGCCTCGTCTAGCTTGCGGAGGTCGGGGTTTTGGCTGCGAATCACCGGCTCGGCGTGCTCTTTCTTGCTTCCATATAACCAGAAACACAGTTCCCGGAGGTTTTCCAAATTCGATTTGGGAACGGGGTTCGGCTCGAACCCCTTCTCGGCTGACAGTCCGAGAAACTTCTGAATGTTGTCGTAACCGAGTCCCGTCCACAGGTGCGAGTAGGCGAACCGGGTGTTGTATCGATCCTCGACATCGAACTTACCCGTAGCCTTCGCCTGGTTGAGAACCATCAATCCGCGATAGAGACGGCGAACAGTGTCGTGGCGGTCGCCGATCGTCCGCGCGATCTGGTCGAGCGGGATGTCGAAATCTCTGTGGACTCGGGCAATATACTCGGCTTTGGCAATGGAATCCCAGTCCTGCGGGCCGTTGACGTGTTTGAACCCGATGAACTGCCAGACGTCTTCCCGCTTGCATTCAATCACAGGAAGTGTTTCCAACTTCTTCCGCTCGGCAATGCTCAGCGTGGGGAGGCCGGTCAATTTGAGGCGGTTTCGGAGAGCGTCGTCCGTGAGCAGTTTCACCGCTGCGAGTCGCCGATTGCCCTCGATTATGACGAGTTTGCCGCCCTCCTTTGCAGCAAACAGTTCTTCGTGCTTCCAGTAGCCACTTGCCGCAATCGAATCGACCAGTTCGTTGACCGCTCGCTCTTTCCAAAGGATTCGAACGATCTCGTCCTGGTCGTTGAAGTGAAGGTCGTCGCCGGCTAAACGTGGGTTTTTGGCATCCAGGTAGAGTTCGATTACTGCAACTTCGGTTGCCTTAGCGAGTGGTTTCGCCTGCGATGAGTGCGGCTTAGTCGACATGATGAATCGTCCTTCCACTAGGCTATGTGCGGCGCTACATCCGGGCTTCAGAACGGTTGATACTATGGTTATAGTCGAGCAATACAGTTCGTGCCAACCGGTACACCTCGGAGATTGACCTTTCGCCGGGCGGCGTGCGGTTGTATCTTCTGCGAAGTGAACAATTCCTACTAAGTGGGCCGTCGCATGAGTGTGAAACCGATTGCTGCCGGGTTGATGATCTTTGCTGCCGGGGTCGCGTGGGTGGCGTCGTTACCGACGAAGATGGACGCGGGGTGAAGCCCGGCCGGAGTCTGCCCTCCGGGGATCGGCGGTCTGCCGATCGAAATGACCTACCCGCCATTCGTGGAACCGCAATACACCGTGCGCCCGGTGCCGCGCGCCGCACCGCGCTTCACGCCCGTGGTGATGCCCGCCCCCGATGCCATCGGCGTGACTCTGCCCGATGCGACGCCGGAAGTCCAACTGCCCGCAGCGGACGAACTCGGCATCCGCCTCGAATAATTCGGCACGTTACGCCACCGGGCGCAATAACCGGCAGGCGTATTTGCCGAGTCGCTTCAGTAGGAAGTACGCCAGCACGCCACCGCCGATTCGCGTGCCAACTTTCGACAACACTCGTGCGGCGGCGAATTCGCCCATCATCTGGTTGACTTGGTCTTCGGTGAGCTTTTCGAGTTCCGTCAGTTGGCCGGTGAGGTAGGCGTTGAAGAAGACGCGGCCCAACAGCACGGCGGTCCCCGTTCGACCCGCACGCAAATTGTAAATCCGGCACAAGTCCGCAAGCAGCGCGAAGCCAAAGAACGTGGTCGCGAGCGAGTCGATCAGCCCGTTCGGTGCGGTCGCGTTAATCACTCCTGCCCGCTTCGACCAATACGCGATTCGCTCGGCGGCGGCATCGTCGAGCGATTTCTGGAACGTCTCGCGGAACTGCCCGAACCACTGGCCCGACGATGCGAATTTCGCAGGGTCGAGTAGCGTCTCACGGGCTACTTCCAGGGCACGCACGCGGTCGTCGGAGATGCCGATTTTCTGTAGCGATTTGCGTTGTTTATCCGACCCGATCGGGAACAGCCGCATGTACTCTTCGAGTTGCGTTTTGGCCTCGGTCGTTTTCGCCTCGGCCAGCCAGCGTAGCCGTGTACGGTTCGCAAGTTCTTGCAGGCCCGCAAGGCGAATCTGCCGGTTTCGGCGCAGCTGATAGTAAAGAATTCCGAGCCGCACGGCGGCGTAAAGCACGCACAACCCGAGCAGCGCCAGCCCGGCATAACCGACGCTTTGCGCCCACGCCGGTTGAATCGCAAGCGAGCCGAGTACACTCATCGCTTGGGCATAAAGGAACAGCGCCAGAATCGCCGTCATACCGATCAGGAACGCGAACGCCACGGGGTGCGAAAGGAAGCCGAGCCAGCCGAAAACTTCGGGGTCCGACGCCAGTAGTTCCTCAGCCTCGGCGAGTTCGCGAACCGCCTGCGCCTCGTCTTCGGTCTGGATCCGTTTGCGATCTTCCTCAGTGAGCAATCGCAGGTCGTGCGGGATATTCGTCGGGCGTCCCAACTCGGTTTCGCCGGGTCGCAGTTCCGGCTCGCACGCGGATTGCGGCCGCACCGGTTCTGGCAACGTCGCGGTTTTTCGACCCACCGGAATGCCGAGCGAATTGTCGTCGGTCTGCATGGAAAACCTCAAACTTCGACGGGAACGGTCGCACTCCACGGGCAGTCTCAGTGTATCCAGGTTGCGTCTGAAGCGGTGCGTACCTAACACGATTAGTTACCGACGAAGGTGATTGCTCCTTGGAGATCGTGACGGGCGCGATAGCGAAACGTAAACTGACGGTCGCTGAGTATCTGGAGATCGAGCGAAAAGCGGTCCACAAAAGCGAGTTTTTCGATGGTGAAATGTTCGCGATGGCCGGTGCGAACAACGAACGCAACATCGTCAAAGAAAAATTGGTTGGCGAGATGTTCAATCGTCTCAAGGGCACTTCGTGTCGGTCGTATTCGAGCGATCAGCGGGTGCTCGTCGATCCGACTGGACTTTACGCCTATCCGGATGTCGTGCCCGCCGATGCCATAAAAGGCTCAAAGAAAACGGGGCCGACAGGGATCGTTCCGTAAGCACTCTTTGTAACGATAGCCGTGAGATTCAAGTCTCACGGCTCCGCCGACTTTAATGCACGCCGTTCGCGGAGGGTCGCAGTAGCGATTCCGCCACTTCGGAGACGTCGGGCTTCTTCTCTTCGGCGGCGAACTTGTCGTTCCAGAAGCACCGCAGCGCGATCTGCGCACACCGTTCCTGGAACTGTGCGGGCGTCTCTTGCATGTCTGGGTAACGATCGACGAAGTCGAGCATTTCCATGTGCGGCACCTCGAAGGCACCGAGGATGCGGGCGGCCATTTTCCGCTTGTCCGCAAGCTCCATGTACGTCAGTTCGACCGCTTTATCGATCCGTCCGGGCCGGGTCGAGATGAACTCCGTATCGCCGTTGGGCAACTGCCGCGGTTGGCCGAGTGCCACGTCGATTTTGCTGATGTCGTTCGTGGTGACGACGGTGAAAATCCCGTCGGCGCGCTCGACGCCATCGAGGCAGTTCAACAAGCAGTCGAACGTCAAGGGCGGGGCGAACATGCCGCCGCCGCGGTTGCCGTTCTTGTCGTCTTGCTCGTCCTTTTTGCCGGGCATCATCATCGAGAACATGCTGCCCTTCCGCGCGACGTTTTCGCGGCCGTGGAAGACGTTATCGATGTCTTCGATCAGCGCGATACACGGCACGTTCACCTGCATTTCGGACCAAGCCTTCGTGAGGTCGTGGTTGCCCATCTCGGCGAGGTTGTACACGTAAATCGGCATGTTCAAGTCTTCGGCGAAGGCGCGGGCGAGTGCCGTCTTGCCGGTACCGGGAGGGCCGTAAAGCATCCAGCCACGCTTCCACGGGATGCCCTTTTCGATGTACCAGCCTTTGCTCTTCCGCCACAGTTCGATCTCCTTGATGAGATCCTTCACCCGCTGCGGGAAGATCAGGTTATCGAGCGCCTTGCCGTTGTTCGTGCGGGCTTTGCCGAGTTGCTCGACGGAGTGCGCGAGCAACCGGTACGCGCCTTGTTGGTACCACGACAAGCCATCGCTGCTGCCGCCGTAGTCGTCGTCGCGGTCGCCCCGCTGGGGGATAAAGTGGATGCTGAAGCGGTTCTTCTTCGCTTCTTGATCGTCTTCCACCGACCACGACAGGTTATTCCGCGCCGTACAGGCTTCGCGAATAATCTTCTCGACGTCGAGCGCGCCACGCAGGAAGGTAATCGACGAATAGACCTTCGACACGCCCGATGGAGTATCCGACGAACCGCCTGGCTTGCTGGTCGAGTGCTTGTTTTCGAGTTGATTCGAGAACATAAACGGGAACCAGCCGTTCCAGAAGATCAACATGCGGCTGCCGAAGAGTTCGTAAGGGATCAGGCCGTAGCGACCGTCGCGTTGGTAGTCCCAGTTCGCACCGTACATGCGATCGTAGCTGCGCGAACGCTTGTAGTGCTTGATGAGATACGACACGACCGCTTCGTGCGCGGATTCCGTCGGGATCTCGATCCGCTGGATGAACAAACTG
>JAYVQG010000105.1:0-2424 GCA_043757025.1 Limnoglobus sp. | reverse complement strand
TACGATGTGGAACTCGAACTTGAGCCGCTACCGCTGCCCGTTCCGCTACCCGAATCGGATGGATAGCCAGTCGAGTCGGAGCCAGAACTGGAGCCGCTACCCGATCCGGAACCGCTGTTCGGGTCGCTCGGCGGCGCGGTGTAGCCGGGTTGCGTGCCGTTGTCGGGTGGCATCACCGCCGATGGAACGTCGCGCGCTTCCATCGAATGCAGGTGCAGTTGGACGCGCAGTTTTGGCGGAAGGGACGCCGCGCGAGTAACACCACGGCGAAGCAGCCAACGGTACATGCGGTTCATCGGTGATCCTGGGCTTGCAGCGGTCAGCGGTCAGCGGTCAGCAGTCAGCGAAAAAAGGAGAATGGGTTAAATGAATTGTTGGGATCGTAACGGCACGGCTACCGCATTGCAAGGTGCGGTGTCGGAATTTTTTTGAAATATGTCCGATTCGTTGTCTCGGATCGATCTCGATATTGCCCCACCCACACGATTTCGCGAAGTCAAAAAATCGCAGGCGATTCGACGTAAGTCGACTTTTGCGTCGTGCACGAAGTGACGCAAAAGTGTCTCCAAATGTCGTGAGAATGTCGTGGTCGGTCGATTTTGTGTCGTGGTCGGTCGATTTTATGTCGTGCTCGGTCGATTTTTGGTCGGTACTTTCGGCGCATGCCAATCGAAGGAGCATCGGCGTAACCCACGATCCGAGTTCGAGTAACGGGAAAATACCTCGAAACGGATCGGCGATTTGCGATCAAAAAGTGGCGTTTTGGGACGCGAAAATGGCAAAAAAACGGTTTTTGAGACTCCGCAATTGTGACTTACGTCGATTATTCGCGCCGCCGAAAGGCTGGCGCTGGTGGTGACGTTCACTTGTAAGCGTGGCGAATTCGGGAACGTTACTTCTCGAATGGCACTTCGCCGATCCCCTGGTTGAACTTGAGGTTTACGAAGCTGTGGGCTTCGAGCAGTTCGCCGCCGATTGCGCCGTTGACGGTCGGTTGGTCGTAGGCTTCGATGCGGACGGGCAGCTTCGTTTCCTTATCGACGTATACGACCGTACGGTACGCGGATCGCAGGGCGTGGGGGCGTTCGGTGAAGATTTCGTAGCGAATCACCGGTCGCTTCACGAAGTTGAAATCGGCCATCGATACCGACATCGGATTGCGCAGTCGCCGTTCGATCGTGGTCATTTTCTCCAGATGATCGACGATCGCGCCGATGCCGATTTCCGTAATCGGGTGGCGCGTGTCGACCATCGCACGCGGGTCGGTGGCATTCACCGTCGCAAACGCTTTCGCGTCGAAGTTCCCTGCCGGGCGAACGCGAATCATCTCCGCATGACGACCGGTAACGTAGATCAACTCGTGGCCGAGGAGCTCTTTCGGCCCGATGAATTTCAGCGCGATACTGCGGGGTTTCGTCTTCACGCGAAGCTCGGCCGTCTGTTCGGGCATCAGTTTGCCGCGAACGCGCTCCTGCCGAACGAAGTGGCCCGAGTAGTCGAACAGCTTAGCGTACGCGGCCTTCATTTCGGTAATCGACATCTGAAACGCGGCCAGGGCATCGACGGGGTTGCCCGTCATTTTGGCTTCGAGAATCGACGCTTTCGCCTCGGTCGTCGGCGCGACGGGCAGCGTTGCGGGGGGCATCGTCGGCACTTTTACTATTGCGGATGCTTCCGGTTCTGGCTCGACTTGGACCGGCTTCACGACGATGACGGGCGCGACCAGTTTCGGCGTCTCGACGACCGGCTTCGGTTGCGATACGACGATCACGGGAACCTTCGACGGAGGCAACACCGGCAACGCGGGTGCCTCGATTACGGGCAACGGTACGGCGACGGGCGGTTGTAATTTCGCCGGTGGCTTCGCTTCGGGTAAAACGAGCGGCGGGAGATCGCTCAATTCGATCGACGGTAACGCCACCGGTTTCGCGGGTGGCGGAACGATCACTGGTGGTAATGCAGGAATGACCGGCGGAACAGGCAACCCTGCGACGGCAACGGGTGCCAGAATGGTCGGTACGGCTGGCGGCGGTGGAATCGCGGGGCTGGTTGCCGCGACGGGGAGTATCTCGGGAACAGCCGGGACAGTCGCCGGTGCCGGAATCGGCGGCAGGGGTAACAGCGGTGGTGGCGACTGCGCCATTGCAGTCGCGACGGCCCCCCCAGCGAGAATGCTCAGCAGCCAGCGTACGCGTAATCGATGTCGTACCGTCATTCGCATCTCCCAGCCTGGGTCGGGTGTGTAAAGTCGAAGTTACTACCGATAGTTCTTGCCGCATAACCCGGTTGCCGCATTCTGACCAGACCAATTTTCGCGAGGCGTTCGCCCGAACCGACTAGTGCGTTGTCACGGCTAAGAATTGGGGTTGGTGAGTCTTGGGAATTGCGGGGATACTTCCGACACAAGGAGGATTCCCATGAACA
>JAYVQG010000104.1:0-9406 GCA_043757025.1 Limnoglobus sp. | reverse complement strand
CTCGCCACCGCCCGAAATCCCACGCTACTCGCGCCCCCCGCGAGCCCGCAAACGTACGCACCTGCTACCCAAAACTACCGCGATTTGAACCATGCCCTCAAAGCGTATTTGGGATTTTACGTAATTGTTATGTCAGCCGAGTTGATGTTTGCGGCGATCCAAGAAAAGAATCGGCACTTCGTGCCGTTTGAAGAGGGATTCGTTTGTGGCGTGCGACTATAATTGGGCACTATGCCACACCCGCCCTGGCCACCGCTGAACCCGAAGAACCCGCTGGCCGTGCTTTGTAGCGGCGGGCTGGATAGTGCCATTCTGCTGGGCGAGGCGGTGCGGCGATACCCGGCGGTTCACCCGGTTTACGTGCGAACGGGGGCGTATTGGGAAGCGACCGAAGAAGCGCACCTTCGCCGATTCTTGAACGCACTGCATTCGGAAATCGTGCGGCCACTGATCGTGCTCGATGAACCGGTGGGAAACCTGTACGGTCGCCATTGGAGCACGACGGGGGACAATGTGCCGGGGGCGGACAGCCCCGATGATGCGGTGTTTCTGCCGGGGCGGAATGTGCTTTTGCTCGCGAAACCGCTGATCTGGTGCCACCTGAACGGCATCCCGCAACTGGCGACGGCCCCGCTCGCCACGAACCCGTTCCCCGATGCCACGCCCGCGTTTTACGATGGCATCGCGTCGATCGTCAACCGCGCCGTCGGCGGGGCCGTACGCGTCATTCGCCCGTATGCTTATCTCGGACTGCGAAAGGTCGATGTGCTGCGTCGCGGCATCGGCATGCCACTACAAGAGACATTTTCCTGCATCCACCCCGTCGAAGGGCAGCATTGCGGGCAATGCAACAAGTGCGCCGAACGGAAGCACGGCTTCCGCGACGCCAACCTCAGCGACCCGACGACGTATTTCCCCAGCGAATCTCTGAATGTAGCCCTCTCGCTCCGCGAGAGGTAAGCGAATGGGATGTGCGAACTGCATATACGTTTGTTTGCGATGGTTTTTGCTATCCTCTCGCGGAGCGAGAGGGCTACATAGAAACACGCTTCTGACGTAGTCGAAGTCGTGAGACTTCGGGAAGCAGGAAGCCACTGCGTCAAAAGTCTCACGACTTCCGCTACTTGTATCATTTTCTGTCACCACGAGAAAGCGCCCGCATGTACCGCGTCACGAAAGAAATCTGCTTCTGTTACGGCCACCGCTTGCTGAACTACAACGGGAAGTGCGCGAACCTCCACGGCCATAACGGCAAAGCCGTTATCACGATCGAAACCGCCCAACTCGATTCGCTCGGGATGGTCATCGACTTTACCGACATCAAGAAGAAGATCGGCATCTGGATCGACGATAACCTCGACCACAAATTGATCCTGCACAAAGACGATCCGATGATCCCCTCGCTGAAGCAAATGGGCGAAGTGTACCTCACGATGGACGTGAACCCGACGGCCGAGAACCTCGCGAAGCGAATCTACGACCACGCCATCGAGCAAAAGCTACCCGTCGTCGAAGTGACGTTGTGGGAGACGGAGAACTCGTACGCCACGTACCGACCGCAATAGTCAATTCTTGTCGAAGTCGCTCGTCACTTTGCACTCCGGCAGCGCCGCCCGGAACTTCTTCACCCCCGCAGCGGTGACTTTCGAGCCTTTGAGGTCTAGCGCCTTCAGCGACTTCAGTTTCGCGAGCGAGGTCAGGCCGTCGTCCGTGATCAGATGCAGGACCACGCTCAGACTTTCGAGCTTGTCGAGCGCGACCAACTGCTTCAGGTCCGCATCATTACAGAATCCCGATCCGAAGTAGAAGAACGAGAGTACTTTGAGCTTCTTCAATTGCCCGATCGTTTCGAGTGACGCACTGGTGAACTCCTTGGGAACATTAAGCCCCGCGCATTCCAGGAGTTCGAGTTTTTGGAGACCGATCAGATTCTTGATCCCAACATCCGTGACATTCAAGCAGTGCTGCATCTGAAGCTGAGTCAACGATGACACCTCGCTGATGTGCTTCAGCCCCGCGTCGCCGATCGGCGTGCTGATGATTTGCAGGTAATTGAGATTCGGCATGGCCTTGAGGTGGACCATCTCGGCATCCAATAGCCCACAACTCGCAAGACTCAACATCTGAACTGAGGATGCCTTCAGGTGAGCAATGCCACTTCCTGTGATTCGCTTCGATCTACTCGCAGCGAAATGACCCAATGTTGGGAACTTGGCCACAGCTCGGAATGCATCGTCAGTCAGTTCGCCACCATGTATGTGAAGCCGTACTAACTTACCGGCGAATGGGTACCCGGCCAACTTGGTCAGCCCCGCATCTGTGACGTTGTTTGGACAGGCCAGAAGGAACGAATCCAGCGATTCGAGTTCGCGGAACTGGTCGAGATCCGCATCGGTGATCCCGCCAGCCGTTTCGGTCTCGAACGAGATATCACGGAGCTTGAATGGCTCTTTCGGCAGATCTTTGACTTCCTTGGTGTAAACTTCTTTTCCGGGATTGAGAACGACAACAAACCCGCCCTTGCCGATGACGAACTCCGCCGCCTTGCGGGCAGGGTCCGCGTCGAAGTCGCTCTCGATCTTGCACTCGGGCAGCGCGGCCCGGAATTTCTTCACCCCCGCAGCGGTGACCTTCGAGCCTTTGACGCTGACGAATTTCAGCGTTTTGATCTGCGACAGCGACTCCAGTCCCACATCCGTGATCGAGACGAGAGGGATCCTGAGATTTTCGAGCTTGGGTAACCCGACGAGGTGCTTCACGTCGGTATCGGTCACTTCGATCAACGCACTGATGGTGGTAAGTGTATTGATCTTGCTGAGGCTTTCAAAACAAGCGCCGGTCATAGGAGAATTCAATTCGATGTGCTGAAGCGACTCGCACTTCTCGAGGTGTTTCATCCCTGCAATCGTGACGTTGTCGCAGTTCTGCATTTGCAGCGTCTCCAACTGTTTCACCTCGCTGATGTGCTTCAGCCCTGCGTCGCCGATCGGCGTGCCGATGATGGTCAGCACGCCCAACTTTGGCATGGCCTTGAGGTGGACCATCTCGGCATCGACCAAGCGACATTGACCAATCACGAGACTGCCAATCGAGGACGCCTTCAGATGTGCGATGCCACTCCCTGTGATTCGTTTTGATTGCAGTGTCAGTCTGCTTAGCGAGGTGAATTTTGCCGCGGATGCGAAGGCCGCATCGGTCAATTCGTCGCCAGAAATGTCAAGAATTCGCAACTTGCCGGCGAATGGGAACCCGGCCAACTTGGCCAGCCCCGCATCCGTAAAGGTGTTTGGACCGATCATATCGAGCGTATCCAGCGAATTAAGTTCGCGAAACTGATCGAGGTCGGCATCGGTGATCACGCCAGCCGCTTCGACGTTTAACCCGATTTCTCTAAGCTGGAATGGCTCTTTCGGCAGGTCTTTGACTTCCTTGGTGTAAACTTCTTTTCCGGGATTGAGAACGACGACATACCCACCCTTGCCGATGACGAACTCCGCCGCCTTGCGGGCAGGGTCCATCGCGGCCTTCGCCTTCGGCACCTCTGCTTTCTTGCCGCCAACGCTCGCTACGGTCTTGCCGTCTTTTTGCACGTCGACGGTCGCGCCGTCGGGGACTTCGACCTTCGTCTTCGTGCCGTCCTTGTTCGTGATGACGATGATGATTCCGGCGAGAACCAGTGCGAAGAACGCGAACAGCCCGCTGCCGATCAGCAGCTTCTTCGAGGGCGGTTTTCGCGGCGTTTCGGGGTCGGAGATTTTTGTACGAACGACGGCGTCTTCGGAATCGGTGATGTCGCCCCAGACTTGTGCGACCACCGGCGCGGCGGCGGGGGCCATCATCGAAACGACGGGGATGCTCGAAGCGGATGCCGTCGTTTTCGCGGAGTCCTGAAGCGATTTCTCGATTGCGGCCAACTCGGCGAGTGCCGCCTTCGCATTCGCGGGGCGACCGGCAGGGTCTTTCGCGAGTAAGCGGTCGAGGTAGTCCGAGTACGCTTGCGGCACCTCGGGGCGAAGCGACACCACCGGCGGTGGCACGTCGTAAGACACTGCGTTCATCGTGGCCATCATGTTGTTGCGGACGAACGGATTGATGCCCAAAAACAACTGGTACATGACCGTGCCGACGCTGAACAAGTCGGCGCGGGGATCGACGGGCTTGCCCGCCGCTTGCTCCGGGGCCATGTATGCGGGGGTGCCGACGACCGCGCCGTCGGCGGTCATCTGGTCGTTGCCATCCATACCGCGAGTGAGGCCGAAATCGAGCACTTTGATTCGCGCTGTGCCTTTTTCAATCCACAAGTTCGCGGGCTTGATATCGCGATGGATCAGACCCTTGTCGTGTGCCGTCGCCAAGCCGCGAAGCGTATCGCGAACGACGCGCAACACGTGCGGCACCGGCACCGCTTTCTTCTGCTGTTTCATCCACTCGTCGAGCGCGATGCCTTCGAGGTACTCCATCGCGATGAACGGCGCGCCGTTCGCCTGCCCGACCTGATAGATCGTGATGATGTGATCGCTTTTAAGGCCCGCCGCCGCCCGGCCTTCGCGCAAGAAACGATCCGCCGCCAGCGGTTTCGCCGCGACTTCGGGCCGCATGACCTTCAGCGCCACAAAGCGTTTCAAGGCAGGATCTTCGGCGCGAAACACGAACCCCATGCCACCCTCGCCGAGCTTCGCGAGCACGCGATAGTCGCCGAGCCGCCCGATCTCGCCCGACGCCTGCGGCTGCGACAAAAACGGATACCCCGGCACCGACGGCCCGGTAAACGTGCCGAAGTTCGGGCTGGTCGAGTTGACATCGTCCGACGACGTCCCTTCCGGCAACTGCTGCACCTGCGTGCGGATGTGCAAATCGGAAGCCGGCGTGTCTTGCTCGTGGCTGCTCATGGTCGGCCCAAACAGGTTGATGTTTAACGAATAAGTTACAGCCGACGCGACCGAAATGCCAGTCAATTCCGCAATTGTTTACGCGACTTTCGCCGTTCGTTCGGATTTCGGGCGGGTTTTCCAGCGGCGATGCAGCCAGAAGTATTGTTCGGGGTACTTGCGAACGAGCGATTCGATGGCCGTGTGGTAACGCTGCGTGATCGCCTTTACGGGGTCGGGGCTGTCGGCGTAATCGGCGGGGTCGATGACATCCGCGCAGATGAACTCGTAGCGCATCGGCAAGGCCACACGCGGGACGCCGATCACGAAGATGCGAGCCTGGAATTCGATCGCCATCAGTGCGACGGCCTTGTGCGCCGATGCGGGCCGGCCGAAGAAATCGACGAACACGCCACGCGGTCCCGCATCTTGATCGGCGACTGTGGCCACCTTCCCGCCGCCCTTCATGACGGCCTCCAAGCGGTCGAAATCGTCCTTCTTCGCGATGATGGTTTGACCCGTTCGTTGCCGAAACGTCTTCATGTAACTTTCGAGGTGCGGGTTATCGAGCGTGCGAGCGATGGCGTACGTTTTGTAGCCGAGTGCGCCGAGCGTGTAGCCGGCCATTTCCCAGTTGCCGAAGTGCCCCGTGACCATCAGTAACGGGCGGGCGGACATGAGCAGGCTCATCATCGCGTTCGCATTGACGAGCTTGCCGTAACTGCGCCAGGAATCGATCGAGAGCTTGCGAGGAAGCAAAATGATCTCGATGAGCAATGAGCAAAAGTGCCGATAACAGCCGCGAACGAGCCGATCGATTTCCGCTTCGTGCTTCTCCGGGAACGCCGCTATCAGGTTCTCCGCGGCTACAACCCGATGGCGTTTATCGAAGGTGTAGATGACCCACGCCAGACCGGACGCGAACCCGAACGCCACGCGCATCGGCATCGCTTGCACGATGCACACGAACGCGCGAACGCCCAGATACACGAGATAATCGACGACGCGGTTGCGAGCTTTCACCGACATAGTTACTCCATCCGTGGTTGCCCCTATCCTACCGAAGTTACGGCACGTTGCCCGTTACAACTCGAATATCGGATTTTCGTCATATTCCCTTGACGTTGGCCCGCATCGTCTTACGTTATCCCTTCTTAGGAACGAGTCTCACCGTATACGCAAGGTTTCTGCCGCAATGTCTACGTTCATGGCTAACTCGGCAACGGTCAACCCACAGTGGTTCGTCATCGATGCGACCGATCAGGTCGTCGGTCGCCTGGCCGTTGTGATCGCGAACATCCTTCGCGGCAAACACAAACCCGAATACACCTACCACGCAGACACCGGCGATTTCGTCGTCGTCATCAACGTGGAAAAGGTCAAGTTCACGGGTAAAAAGTGGGACCAAAAGAACTATCAGACGTTCTCCCACTACGCGGGTGGTCAGAAGATCATCCCCGCCAAGGAAATGCTCGCCAAGAAGCCCGAAGAAATCATTCGGCTCGCGGTGAAGCGGATGATCCCTCGTGGCCCACTCGGCTACAAGCAGATCACCAAACTCAAACTGTTCGCGGGGCCGAAGCACGAGCACCAAGCCCAACAACCGGTCGAATTCAAAGTCACACTTTAAGCTAACGTCTAGGGGACGCACAGGTCATGGCCGAGAAGAAAGAACCGAAGACGTACTACCTGGGCACCGGCCGTCGCAAGACCGCCGTCGCCCGCGTTCGTATCAGTGAAGGGAAAGGGGCCATCAGCATTAATGGCCGCGCTCTCGATCACTACTTCACCGAAGAAAAAGATCGTGCTGCCGTTCGTGCGCCGCTGACGGCCACCGAACTCGGCAACCGACTCGATGTCACGGTCAAGACCGCTGGCGGTGGCATCACTGGCCAAGCCGATGCCATCAAGCAAGGCGTTGCCCGTGCGATCAAGGTGATGTTCTCACCGCCCACCGAACGCAAGTCGGTCACGTTGGGTCACGTGACTGCCGTTCGCGCACGCAATCTGAACACCAAGTCGACGGTAACTTCGCCCACTGTCCAGGCACCGGTCGTGAAGCCCGTCCTGCTCAAGCCGACCGTCAACGCCGACGGTACCGTAACGCCTGCCGTTCTTGCGGCACCGGCGATTGCGGAAGATCCCGCCATCGGCATCGTCAAGAAACTTCGCGACGGTCGATACCTGACCCGCGATAGCCGTATGAAGGAACGTAAGAAGTACGGCCTCCGCGGCGCTCGTCGCGGTACCCAGTTCTCCAAGCGATAATCGAACGCCAGCGTTCACCGAAACCCACGGGCAAACCCCGTGGGTTTCGTCGTTTCTGACTTTGCGCATTTGTGTGGACTCGGTTAAAACCGGATGTCGAATTTTCACAAGAATCGACGCGATTATTCTATTGCTAATTGATTAGCAACTGGTAAACTTACGCCGCAACCACAAAATTCCACACAGATGCTTACACATGAAATCGTCTTCCAATCGCAAATGGATCTCGAAGAAAATTCTGAATGCGAAGCCGCCATCGGTGCGGTACGCCATCGAGGAACTCGAAGACCGGCTCACGCCCAGCGGCGGGGCCCTGGACGTCACGTTTAACGGCAACGGTTACAATATCTTGTCCAATCGCACGCCGGGCAGTTTCAATGACGTTGCAGTCGATGCCGCGAATCGCACGATCGCCGTCGGCCAAAACAACGGCGATATAATTGTCGCCCGCTTTCGCCCCGATGGCACGCCCGATCCTCTGTTCGCCAGTAACGGGTTTCTCACCATTGATTTTGCCGGCAAGCCGGACGCGGCTCGCGGCGTAGCGGTTCGTAACGACGGCAGCCTCTGGGTCAGCGGTTCGATCACCGAAGCGAACGATGTTACCGAGTTGGCCTTGCTAGATATTTCCCCTGCGGGCGTGGTCCGACAGAAAATCCTGCACGACATCGGCAACGACGGCCTCTCGGACATTGGGAACAAACTTACTGTCAATCCAAGTACCGGTGATATTTACGTCGCTGCCCAGAGTAATCGGAGCGTTTCCGGCAATACCTACAAGAATAACGCCGTAGTCCGGTTTTCGGGCACTGGAGTGTTTCTCAGCGAGTGGCGGTCTAGCGCTAACGCCGACGGCAAGTCCTACGATGTCGCGGTGGACCCCGGGTCCGGCATGATCTATATCGCGGGTGAGGCGCCGAGTGCTTTTTATCTCGTGCGATTGAATGCCGACCTCACCCAGCCCAAGTTTGCCAGCGTCACTCTAAACCCTAATATCTTCACGGGTGCTCACGCGGTCGTCTTCGATCCCAATAACAACCAACTCTACTACGTTGGCACCTCCTTTGATGGGCACACGATTGTGCGCACCGATACCAATATGAACGTCACCGGCCAGCGGACATTCGAAACCGGACCCAACGACAATCTCTACGGGTTGGCCCTCGACGCTTCTGGCCACCTCGTTGCTGTCGGCGGCAGCTCGACGACTTTCAACGGCCCGTTCAACGTCGTGCTCGCCCGTCTGAATCCGAACCTGACGCTCGATGCCTCCTTTGGTACGAACGGCACAAAAACATACGATCTGGGTAGCAACGATTTTGCCAACGGGGTCGCGTTTGCTCCGGACGGCCGCATTGTTGTGGCAGGTTCCGGGGTGAGCGCTTCGCCGAACAACAAGCCATTCGTCGCCCGCTACTTGGCAGGCGACACCGCGCCGCCGCCGGTGCCACCGAACACCCCGCCGACCGTCACCCCGCCAGCAGCGCAGGCGGTGACCGTCGGCACTACGACTATCGGCCCGCTAGCTGTAGCCGTGGCCGACACCCAAACGCCGGCCGGCATTCTGATCGTGGTCGCGACGACCGACGCCGCCGGCGCGGCCCTGCTCCCGGCCGGTAGTATCGTCGGCGGCGGGGCCGGGGCGGCCCGGACGGTCACCCTTACCCCGGCCCCCGGTGTCACCGGCACCGCGACGGTCACGATCGCCGTCACCGACCAGGACGGGGTCACTACCACGAGCTCCTTCACCGTCACCGTCCGGCCGAACACTCTCCCTGTGTCAACCGCGATCGCGGACATCACCGTGCCGTTCGGGTCGTCGACGCCACCGATCGCGTTCACCGTCGGGGATAATGAGACGCCTGCGGCCAACCTGACCTTGGCCGGCAGTTCGTCGAACACGACCCTTGTCCCGAACGTCAGCATCGCGTTCGGCGGGAGTGGGGCAAACCGAACCGTGACCGTTATGCCAGCCGCCGGCCAGACCGGAACGGCGACCATTACGGTCGCCGTGACCGACGCGAACGGGGGAACCGCCACGGACATGTTCGTCGTCACCGTGAGTCCACCCAATACCCCGCCGACGATTTCGGATGTGGGCAATCAGAACAGCACGGGCGCGGCAGTGGGGCCATTGGCGTTCACCGTAGGCGATGCGGAAACGCCCGTTGCGGCGTTGAGCGTCGCGGGGCAATCGAACGATCCGACGCTGATTTCGAGCGTGGTTATCGGTGGCAGCGGGGCGAATCGCACCGTGACGGTGACGCCCG
>JAYVQG010000103.1:0-33111 GCA_043757025.1 Limnoglobus sp. | reverse complement strand
TTCCGAAATCGGGAATGATTCCAGGGATGGGTGGGTGGGTAAGTGGTGGAATCATTCCCTGCTACCCAAAATCGCCGCAATTGAAACCAGGCCAAAATTACAGTGTAGGTTGAGGATATGCAAACTCAAACCGTGACCGTGACCTTGACCGAGGTCGAAACTCGCTTGCGCAATCTCGCGGAGACTAAAGAAAGAGTAGCGAATCACAAGCACGCGCTGAAGTCCCAGATTGACAACAAGCTTACGGATATGGGGTATCTTCCGCCTGAACCTTCGCCGTTTCTGTCCAACCGCATTTTCCACCTTGTGGCCTCGGAAGTCTTGGCTCTCAATAAAAGGGATTCTGATTTACCCGAGGCGATCAGTGCGATCAGAACCCAGCAGAACGAAAAAGGGTTCCGGCTCGCACTGGACTTCCTCATACAAATCGAGAAAAATCTTCAACCACCGCCTTGGCCTCTAAGATGGCTAAAGCGACTGTGGACAGGTGCCAACGCAAATCTTGATCGTGCTACCGTCTCTTACTCTCTTCCAAGCGTCGATGCTACGGTGCTGGCCCAAATCGAGGCAAACGAACTGTTTCTAGCAAAGGAGTGGTCGCAAGGATCTGGGCGGGGTGTGCTCGCGATTCACGTCGATCAGGCGAAGGATGTGACCGTAATCCAGATCGGGATCGCCGTGCACGGCCCGATCTACATCACTATTCCGGGGATACTAGACCCGGAGGCAGTGGCACATGCAACCATCCGCGTGCTGTTCAACCGAATGCCGAATTTTCGGGACGCGATGGATCCGGTTGCCGTAATTGACGGCTCGTTTCAGCGGCTCAACTATAACACCATTTTCACGAAAAATCGCGTCATCCGCGCGCCCAGTGGAAACACCGATCGCCTCCTTCGTAACATCCGGGAAACCGCCAAGCGGGATAGGCTCTCTTCGGAGAACACAGTCATTTTCAACTCGGTACCGGTTGATAAATACGAGTACGTCAGTGTCTTTGGCCAGGACGACCCCACGGGCCAGCGATGGGAGCGCTGGGATGGGGAGGCACGACTCTGGAATGACATGGTCGCCAGCGCCCGCTTTGGTCTCGCGCCACAGGCGAGTCGGCAAGCTGTTCTCGAAGCGTTATCGACGGCCAAGAACGTGATCGTGATTGTGGCCCACTGCGACGGGCGCGAGCTGTTCATGCCCGCACCACCCCCGAAAGGGACAGTCATCACGGTTAAAGACCTCATTGAGAATCGGGAGGCAATCGCGGCCAATGCCCCGTTCGTCTACCTCTTCTCCTGCCGGGCAGGTCTAATCAACGATCTCAAGGATTTTGCCTCTATCCTCCTTGAGTGCGGGGCCGCCGGTGTCGTCGCTTCACAGGAGGAGTTGGGATCTGCAGACGCGAGAACAATGCTCGGGCGAGTACTTGACGAACGCCGGGGCGAACCCCCGGTCGAAGACTTCTATAAAGCTATGGATGACGTTCGTTATCGCGAAATGGAGGTGTTCCTTGGTTAACGTTGTCGTTCGGTACTTTTCTCTGGAACGCACCGACCCCGTCGTACTAGGGCATAAGGATGTCAAACGGGAACTGATTCTGTTTACCGGGGTTCTTGCCGGGTCGGTCGGGTACTGGCTCTTTGATATTGTCCAGACCGGCAAATTCGCTTGGGGTGGTCTCATACTCGGCATCATCGCGAGTTTTGTGACATTTCCAACGATTTATTATAACGCCGGACTAGACAAGGCTCCAGCGAAAGCATCGATGTCATTTGTGAAGTGGTGCGTTGCATTTCAGAACGGCTTCTTTTGGCCATCGCTCATTCATCAAGTCTCAAAAGGATTCCTCCCGCCCACATAGTCTATAAAGTAAGCGTCGTGGATATTCGGGCCGAACCATTGCAGTTGGTCGGCGAGTTGTACAGCCTCGAGCGTTGACGCCCGCGCTTCGCTACCCGGCTAAACGTATCCTTACGCCTTCGCGACCCACTTCAACACGGGGTCTTTTGCGGCCCTCACTTCGTCGGCGCGGCTGATGAGGTGCGTGTGTGGGGCGGTTCGCAATACCTCGGGGTCTTCGTTCCGGATTGCGAGCATCGCGTCGGCGAAGGCGTCGAGCGTCTCTTTGCTTTCCGTCTCGGTTGGCTCCATCATCAGCGCTTCGGATACGACGAGCGGGAAGTACATCGTTGGCGGGTGATAGCCGTAATCGAGTAGCCGTTTGCAAAGGTCGAGTGCCTTCACTTTCTTCTCGCGAAGCAGCATCCGTGCGGAGGCGACGAACTCGTGCATACACGGGCCGGGGTGCGGAATTTCGTAACCTTCGCCGATGCGGGCGCGAAGGTAATTCGCGTTCAGCACGGCTTGTTCGCTGACGTCTTTCAGACCGTCCGGCCCGAGCGTGCGGATGTAGCAATAGCCGCGGAACAGGATGCCGACGTTGCCGAAGAAACTGCGAACGCGGCCGATGCTTTGCGGGCGATCGTCGTCGAGGCGATAGCGGTTGCCGTCCTTGACCACCATCGGCGACGGCAGGTACGGGGCGAGGAAATCGCGGACGGCAATCGGCCCGCTACCCGGACCGCCGCCACCGTGCGGGCCGGTGAAGGTTTTGTGGACGTTGTAATGTTGCATGTCCGCGCCGAAGTCGCCGGGTCGCGTGATGCCGAGGATCGCGTTCATGTTCGCGCCGTCGAGGTACACGAGCGCGCCGTGCGAGTGCAATAGCTCGGTGATCGTAGCGATCTGTTTCTCGAACAACCCGAGCGTATTCGGGTTGGTAATCATAAACACCGCGGTGTCCGGGCCGACCTTCGCTTTTAAGTCGTCGAGGTCGACGAGGCCGTTCGCGCCGCTCTTGATGGTGACGGTGTCGAAGCCCGCGAGCGCGGCCGAGGCGGGGTTGGTGCCGTGCGCGGAATCGGGTGCGAGCACCTTGCGGCGCTGCGTTTCGCCGCGATCGCGGAAGTACGCCGCCGCCACGAACAACGCGGTCAGTTCGCCCTGCGCCCCCGCCGCCGGTTGCAACGACACCGCCGGTAGCCCTGAGATTTCCGAGAGATATTCCTGCATCCCATGCAGCAATTCGAGCATTCCCTGAATCGTGTCTTCGTGTTGTAGCGGATGCAAATCGGCGAAGCCGGGGATGCCCGCGAGGCGTTCGTGTCGCTTCGGGTTGTACTTCATGGTGCAAGAGCCGAGCGGGTAAAAGTGCGTGTCGATGCACATGTTCCGCGTCGAGAGATTGTTGAAGTGCCGAATGAGATCGACTTCGCTCAGTTCCGGTAACGGCGGTGGCGCAGCCGCTAAATAGTCTTGCGGTAACAGCGATGACATCGTCGTGTCAGTGTGGACATCGCACTTCGGCAACCGGTGCGTGCGCCGGCCCGCGTGCGAAATTTCAAACAGCAAGTTCGTCGATTGTCGGTTGTTCACGAGCTACCTTTCAGGATATTATCGGCCCACTGTTGTTGTTCGGGCGTCAGTGTGGGTTCGGGTGTTTTGCGGTCGTACTTCGCGAGGCGACGATACTTCCCTGTGTCGTAAATGCGGTCGAGTATCGGTTGCAATTCGACAATCACGGGCCGAATTCCGGGGTCGAGCGGTACGTGAATCGCGGGGAGGCGATCCATCATCCGGAATCCCCGCACCTGACAGTGGTTCGGGTCGCCCACTGCCGTCACGCAAATGTGGTAATCGTACGTGGGCACCAGCTTTCGCAGGCGTTCGAGCGACACGACCGTGGTATGCGTCCCACCGCGAAGCAGGTCGATTTCCACGAGGTTCACGCCGCCACGGCGGAACTCGTTCTGCTTTTGCAAGTACGACGATCGCCCCGAATCGCCGGGCTTTTTATTCGACAAGCTCAACACTTCGATTGCGGTAACGAGTCGGTCGCCATCGTTGGAAACAATCTCCAGGTACGGCTCTTCCCAAGGTTCGGAAACGGGATCGATCCAGACGCGGTTTGAAGTCGTGGCCACGTAGCCAGCCGGTAACGCCGCATTGATCGCTTCGCGGAGGTACGTAATCAAGCTGTTGTGCAAGTCCGGAAACACCCCAGACAATTCCAGCCACGGATCCATCCCTGGGAATGGCGACGGCATGTCAGTTCCTCCCCTTAAACCCCGTTAAACCACCATCGCGTCGCGGATCGCTTCGACGAGTCGATCGATTTCGGCGACGGTGCGCTTTTCCGTGACGGCGATTGTCATCGCGTTCTTGTGTTGCGGGTACCAGGTGCCGAGCGGTAAACCGGCGTGAATGCCTCGTTCGCGGAGCGTGGCCAGTAGGTTCGGCACGTTCGCTTGTACTTGAATCGCGAACTCTTTCGCGAAGGGCCGTGCGAAGAGTGCCGACACGCCGGGCAGTTGCAGGAGTTGCTCGTGTGTGTAATGGGCTTTGCGCACGCATTGCTCGGCGGTTTCCTTCAAGCCGTGTGGCCCGAGTGCCGCGAGGAACACCGTCGCACGCAGTGCTAGCAGCCCCTGATTCGTGCAGATATTGCTCGTTGCCTTGTCGCGGCGAATGTGCTGTTCGCGCGTCGAAAGTGTGAGCACCCAGCAGCGTTTGCCGTTGCGGTCGACGGTTTCGCCGACGAGGCGGCCCGGCATTTTGCGCAGGTACTCTTGCCGACACGCGAGGATACCGAGGTACGGCCCGCCGTAACCGAGCGGGATGCCCAACCCTTGCCCCTCGGCAATCGCGATGTCGGCTCCGTAGTCGCCGGGGCGCTTCAGGACACCCAGCGAAATCGGGTCGAAACTCGCGACGAACACCGCGCCACACTTTCGTGCCACGTCGCCGATCGCTTGCATTTCCTCGAGGTGGCCGAAGAAGTTCGGCGACTGCGCGATGACGGCCACCGTGCTGTCAGTCGCTGCCTTCGCCACGTCGTCGGGGTTCAGATAGCCATCGGGCGTCGGTATTGTCGCGATGCGATATTTCGCGTTTGCGGCGAAGGTCGCCAGCGTTTGTCGGTACTCGGGGTGAACGCTTTCCGCGATCAGCACATCGCCGGTGCGGCCCGTGATGCTCAATGCCATCAGCACCGCTTCCGCCACTGCCGAGCCGCCCTCGTACAGCGACGCATTCGAGACATCCATCCCCGAAAGCTGGCACATTAACGTCTGGTATTCGAAGATCGCCTGCAACGTACCTTGGCTCGCCTCGGGTTGGTACGGCGTGTATGCGGTGTAGAATTCCGACCGCGACGCGATGGCATCGACGACTGCCGGGATGAAGTGATCGTACGCGCCGCCACCGAGGAAGCAGACCGCCGACGATGCGGACTCGTTCTTTGCGGCCAATTGGTGCATGTGCTGCGTCAGTTCCATCTCGGCCATCGCGGCGGGGATGTGCAGCGGGCGTTTCAGCCGCAATTCCGATGGGATCGGCGAGAACAATTCCTCGATGGAATCGACGCCGATTCGCTCCAGCATCGCGGCAATATCTTGCGGCGTATTCGGCAAATAAGGCACGACAGCACACTCCGTTGAAGTTAACGAATCGATGGGTCGGGTTCCATTTGAGGCAATATTGACTCCAGCCACTTACCACCCACCCATCCGTGGACTCATTCCCGAATTTCGGAACCAACCTAATCCACCAACGACTTACGTCCGATTTCGATCATCTGAAACCACGCCGGAACCAAACCTGTTAATGACCCTCGCTGATCTGTTTGTCGTATTGCACCTTGGAGAGAAGGTGATCGAGCGTCGCGCCGGGGCTGAGGCGCACCTTCAGCAGCCAGCCTTTGCCGAAGGGATCGGCGTTGAGAATCGCGGTGTCGGCGACGGCGGCCGCGTTCACTTCGACGACTTCGCCCGATACCGGTGCGATCAGTGGCGACGTCGATTTGACCGATTCGACCACGCCGAATTCGTCGCCGGGCTCGATGGTTTTGCCGACTTTGAGAAGTTCGAGATACGTCACGTCGGTCAGTTGCTCGACGGCAAACTGCGTGATGCCCACGGTGACGATGTCGCCATCGATGGCCGACCATTCGTGCGTCGGGGCATAGCGAAGCGTAGACAAGTCCATGTCGAGAATCTCCAGTAAGCTGACAAACCGCAAATGCCACGGTATCGGCAACAGCCGCTACATACGCAAAGTCGGCGTTCGACGCGAGAGCGATTTCAAATCGCGCAGCCATTTTAGGCAATTACGCGGCGAAGCGAAGTTCGTCGTCAAATGGCAAGGTTCTCTTCGGAGTGGAACAGCGACAAATACGGGTCGTACGAATATCGTCGGTTGCGACTGCTGCCGGTCATTTCGCGCAGCAGTTTCGCAGTCTGAAACTGCGCGATTAATTTGTTCGCCAACGAGTACGAGCAACCGAGCCACTTCGCAACCATTTTCGTCGTGCAGATCGGTTGGGCAAACAGATTGTCGAGTAATGTAAACGCGGCGGGGTTCGTGACGTGTTTCTGCAATTCGTTGCGATCTCGTTCGCGTAACGCCATGATTTTTCGCGCGGTCTCGGTCGCTTCGAGGCTGATTTCGGCGACGCCGCGAAGGAAGAATTTCAGCCAGCCTTCCCAATCGCCCGCGATTCGGATCGCCGTCAAGCGGTCGTAGTATTCCGTACGGTTCGCTTTCAGAAAATGGCTCAAATACAATAGCGGACGCTCGAGAACGCGGCGTTGGCAGAGCAAGAATGTAATCAGCAATCGTCCGACGCGGCCGTTGCCAGCGAGGAATGGGTGGATCGTTTCAAATTGTGCGTGAACCAGCCCGCAGAGTATCAGCGACAGTTCGGTTTCGTTGTGAAGAAACTGTTCGAGGTTGTCGAGCGATGCGTTCATTTCGTCTAGCGGTGGTGGCACGAAAGTCGCCGTAGACAGGTTGCAACCGGCAGGCCCGATCCAATTCTGGGTGCGTCGGAACTCGCCGGGGTCTTTGTTACTACCGCGTACGCCGGACAGTAACTCCGCATGGATCTCCCGTATCAACCGTTTGCTCAATGGAAGTTCTTTCATCCGTTGCAGGCCGTAGTTCATCGCGCGAACGTAGTTCACGACCTCTTCGACATCTTTCGGTCGATCGTCGCCGTTGGCATCGATCTCGAACTGAAGCACGTCTTCCAGTGTGCTTTGCGTGCCTTCGATTTGCGAACTGAGTACTGCTTCTTGCCGGACGTACATCGCGACGAACAAGTTCGGGTCGGGCAACACCGATGCCACGCCATCGAGTCGGGCGATGTTCTGGCCGGCCCGGTCGAGTAAGCCGATCAATTCCCGGTCGAACTGGATTTCCGGATTCGTCGGCGGTAGTGGCGCGGGCAGGAACGCGCGGTAGCCTTCGACTTGTTTTACGAAACGGCCACTTCGCATGATAAGGCACTCCCGCGGGCGGCCATATGTTGCGATCGCGAGATATGGCTCTGGCTACGATAGCCATATCTCGCGAAATGGCCGTTTCGCGAGATATGGAACTGCGAACCGCATTCCTTTTGCTTCGGCGCGGCACATGCGTCATGATGGGCGCAAACCACTTCGTACGGGGAATTGCTATGATACGTGTCGTTGCGTTACTGTTGGCTGCGGTGTGGGTGGGGCCGTTGGTTGCCGAGACGCCGGAGTCGTTCGCGCTCCATTCGCGCAGCCGTTCGGAGACGGAACCGGCGTCGGGGCGGTATCACATTCAGGTGAAGCCGACGAACTGGGACGCAAAGAAAACAGCCATCGTCGTTTGCGATATGTGGGACAAACATTGGTGCCCGAGTTCCACGGCGCGGGTCGGCGAGTTGGCCCCGCGAATGAACGAACTGATCGCCATCGCGCGCAAGAAGGGCGCGCTCATCATCCACTGCCCCAGCGACACGATGGAGTTTTACAAAGATCACCCCGGTCGCAAACTTGCGATGAGCGCGCCGAAAGTCGAACCGAAGGTGCCGCTCGAACGCTGGTGCAAACTCGACCCGAAGAAGGAAGCGGCGCTGCCGATCGACGATTCCGACGGCGGCTGCGAAGAGACGGTCAAGAACTATCGCGCGTGGAGCCACCAGCACGATGCGCTGAAGATCGTCGATGGCGACGCGATTACCGATTCGGCGGAGGCGTATTACCTCATGAAGCAACGCGGCATCGAGAACGTCGCGATTATGGGCGTTCACACGAATATGTGCGTGCTCGGTCGGCCGTTCGCAATTCGCCAACTGACGCAGCAAGGGCTGAATGTCGTGCTCGTTCGCGACATGACCGACACGATGTACAACCCCGCGAAAGCGCCGTTCGTCAGCCACTTCACCGGTACCGATTTGGTCGTCGAGCACATCGAGAGACACTGGTGCCCGACGGTGACGAGTGCGGATTTTCTCGGCGGCAACGAGTTCCGTTTCAAGGCCGACACGCGCCCGCATCTGGTGATTGTCGCCGCCGAGGACGAGTACAAAACCGAACGGACGTTACCCGCCTTCGCACGCAAACAACTCGGGCAAGCCTACCGCGTATCGTTCGTGTTCGCCGATGCCAAAGTGAAGCACCACTTGCCCGGAATCGACCTACTGAACACCGCCGACGCGATGCTTCTCAGCGTGCGCCGCAAGCCACTGTTGACGGCGGAACTCGAGGCGGTGAAGCGGTTCGTGCTGGCAGGCAAACCGGTGATCGCGATCCGCACGAGTAGCCACGCCTTCGCCCCACGCAAGGGGGAAAAACTACCCGACGGCGCGACGATGTGGGAGGCATTCGACAAGGAGATTCTCGGCTGCGAATACAAAGGGCACTACCCGAACATGCTGAAAACCAAGGTCGAAATCGCCAGTGCGACCGCGAAGGCCCACCCGATACTGCAAGGCTGGCCTGCCGAGGCGGTCGAGTATCCGTCGTGGTTGTACAAGTCGAACCCGCTCGCGAACGACGCCGTCGTGTTGCTAACGGGCCGGTGCGGCGACCACCCCGCGGAGCCGCTCGCCTGGGTTCGCGAGAAGGCCGCGAACCGCGGCCGCATTTTCTATACTTGCCTGGGTAGTGCGGACGACTTCGCGCAGCCCGCGTTCGAGACACTCCTGAAGCACGGCATCCTTTGGACGACCGAAGCGAAGCCGTGACCGAACCGATTTGCGTTACTTCAGCCATTCGTCCGCGAACTCCAGAAACACTTGCCAATCGGGGGTCGTCATCGCGTGCTTTCCGGTGCGGATGAAGTAACCGAGGCGACTCTTGACGAGCGTGCCGGGCGGCGGCATTTCCGTTACTGACAGCCCATCGACACCGAGTAACTTGTAAACCGGCGTCGCCCGCTTCAGCATGTCGAACTGCCCGCTCGGATTCGCCCATTCGTCTTCGGTGGCATTCGTGAACAACACCGGTCGCGGGGCGCAGATTGCCGCAAGGCAATGCTGGTCGAACGGGAGTTTGTCGAGTGCCTCGTTGAAGGCTTTGAAGTTGCCACAAAACCAGTGCGGGAACGAGGTGTTGATGCGTTTGACCGTCTCGGCTTTCGGGTCGGCGTGGCGGCTCGGCCCGGTACCACCGCAACCGGCTTGGTGCGGAATCGCGAGCGCGATGCGGTCGTCGAACGCCGCCGCCAGCAACACGGTTTTCCCCAACCGCGAGTGCCCCACTGCCGCGATTCGCTTGCCGTCGATCTCCGGTACGGTCGTCAAATAATCGACGCAGCGATGTACGCCCCATGCCCAACTTATAATCGTTGCCGTCTCGTCGGCAGCCGGTTCGGTCTTCGGTAACGTGCCGCGAAAGCCTTCTTGCACATTCGGCCGATCCGGTTGAATGTCCCCCGCGTAGAACGTGGCGACGGCGTACCCGCGCGAGATCGCGAGTTCCAACGGCCACACGCCCGGTTCTTTCCCGCGTCCCGCTTCGCTCGCTTTGTTCGACTTCACACCCGGATAATTCGCGTACATCCACGCGTCGGGAATGCGAATCTTCGGGTCGCTCACATAGAGATGGTTACCGCCGAAATTCGGGCCGACGAACGTAGGCACCGGCCCCTTGCGATCGTTCGGGTACGCGATCATCAACCGGATCGGCGTCGGGTTGATTTCTCCGTTGTAATCGAACTGCAATTCGACCTCGCGCAGCGTACCCTTTCCGCCGAACGCGCGATCGTCCTGATGCAGCACCACTACGCGCATTCCCTTCGGGGCCAGCGGCAATCGCCCGTACATATACTTCTGGAACAATGCCTTCAACTCGGGTCGTCGCGCCGTTTTCCATTCCTCGGCCGTGGCAATTTTCTTACCGTCGAACGCCGTCAACGGGTCCGGAAACTCGGCCCGCACGGGCAACGTCGCCGCAGCCGGAAAATCGACTGACAGTCCGGTGGCAGTCGCCATCAGCAACACTCCAAACGCAGTCCAGAAACGCAAGATTCGCATCGCAATACCTCGGTGAGAGAGAACGTTTGAACTAAATCTGCTGTCGGAGATTTTCTACGCATTCGGCGATTTGCCTAGTAGCCGCATCAATGTCTGCGGCGGTCGTCGTTTCGCCGAAGCTGAAGCGCATGGCCGATTGCAGCACGTCGTCGGGTACGCCCATTGCGGTGAGTACAGGCGACGGCAATAGGCTGCCGCTCGAACAGGCGGAGCCGGTCGAACAGGCGACGCCGACGAGGTCGAGTGCCATTAACAATATGTCCGCCCGGCAACCGGGGAACGACACGTTCAGCGTCGTCGGCAGCGAATCGGCATCGCCGGGTAACGGCCCGTTGACGACGAACGGCACCGCAGCGTCTTTCAGTTTCGCAAGGAAACGCAGGCGAAGTTGCGTGAGTGCCAATGCAGTGTCAGCCATTGTGCGGACGGCGTGTCGGAGTGCAACGGCCATGCCAACGGCGAGCGGCACCGGCTCGGTACCGGGGCGGTGGCCGCGCTGTTGGTGGCCGCCGAACGCACGCGGTTGCAGCTTCGTGCCCTTTTTCAGGATCAATGCGCCGATGCCTTTCGGACCGCGAAATTTATGTGCGGAGAGCGACATCGCGGTGACACCCAACGAGCAAAACGAAACGGGAATTTTCCCCACCGCTTGTGCCGCATCGCAGTGAACGGGCACCCCGCAATTCGCGAACGCAGGAACCGGTTGGATCGCCCCCGTCTCGTGGTTCGCCAGTTGCAAACAAACGAGGCGTGCCGTACGTGGAACCGGGAACGGGGCCACAATTCCACGGGCATTCACGGGCAGCCACGTGACGGAATATCCCTTGTTCGCAAGCTGCTTCAGCGGTTCGACGACGCAGAGATGCTCCATGACGGTCGAGTACAACGCCCCCCATGCTGTCGCTGGGGTCTGTGACACCGGTAGCGCACCGGCCTCACAGAGGCCAGCTACAAATGGTCTTGTAGCTGGGGTCTGTGACCCCGGTCTTGTAGTCTGTGACCCCGGCAGTTCGCCGCACAGCCCGAAGATCGCGAGGTTGTTCGCCTCGGTTGCCCCGCTGGTGAAGATCACTTCTTCGGGTAACGCCCCCAGGCAATTCGCCACCGTCTCGCGGGCATCTTCGAGCGACTGCCGCGCATGTCGCCCCGCCGCGTGCGACGACGACGGATTGCCGAACGCCTCCGTCATCAACGGTCGCATTGCCTCCATCGCCTCCGGCAAAAGTGGCGTCGTCGCGTTGTGGTCCAAATAGATCATGTGCGAATTCTATGTTCCCCGGCAAATCTTCGCAGCCGTCGAATCGGCTTGCGTCTGCATAATGGTTGCGACTACACTCATTATGCCGAATGATTCGGCGTCCTCTCACTTTGGAGATCGTATCATGCGTCTCGTAAATGGTATCGTTCTGGCACTCGCACTCGCCGCGTTCGGCGTGTCGGCCACTGCCGCCGACGACAACGACGTAACCGCATTTCCGGAGATCAAAGCCGCCGACGCGAGCAAACTGCCACTGCCGAACGGCAAGTCGCAGATCGCCATCGCCGAAACGGACAAACCGCTCCTGAAGTTGCAAAAGGCGAGATTCAACACGGCGCTCGAAGAGTACGAGAGTAACGTGATGTTGATCGAACGAGGCGCGGGGAATCAGGTGACCGTGGCAAACCGCAACGAGGCGAAACGCGCGATCGTCGCTGCTTCGCTCGATGTTGTCTCCAAGGATGACATCGAAAAATGGCTCGTTTGGTCGGTCGCTTCCGAGAAAAACTTAGAGGAGATGACCGCGAAACGCGTCGCGGCGGGTACGCTGTGGAAATCCGATCTCCTCACGGTTCGTCGGCATCGGATCGAAGCAGAAATCGTACTCCTCAATCAACGGTCGCAAGTCAATCACGAAGCGACACCGAAAGAAATGAGCGTGAAAGTTCTAGTCGCCCACCAGCTTCGCCAGCGGTTAGAGGAACTTCAGGCGTTGCTCGAATCGAGCTTCAAAGCCATAAAGTCCGGTTCGTTGACCGCAAATACTTGCTTCAACTATTTACAAGTTATGCGCGATTCCCTGTCCGCTTCGCAGGCACTTTACGGCGACACGGCAGATCACCTAAAGACGTACGATGCGATGTTCGCTCGGATGAAAGAGTTGGAGGCACTCGTCGAGACGCATCTCGCCGATAATTTTGAGACGGGAGTGGCACTCAGCACGGTATCGCAACGTCTGATGATACAGAAGGACCGTGCGGTTCTGAAAGCCAAGCTCGAAGCGAACAAGTAAACTTCACGCGCCCACGTCGCGTTTGAGTTTGCGGTACCAGTTGCCGAGCCAGCCGGTCTTCACGCGGTTGAGGCCGGTGTCTTCCATCGTCGTCACCACGAGCTTGCGGATTTCGCTCTCGGTTTTGCTCGTCCCGGCAACGGCGAGTTTCGCTTCCGCAACTACACTTTTGAACCCGCGCCAATCGATGCGGCCATCGGATAACGTCGCGGAACGCAGGCGATCCCGCACGAGTTGCACGATGGCAGCCTCGATGGCGTAACCGCGTTTGCGACAGACTTCGACTAAGAAATTGCGTGCCCAATCGGTGGGGAATCCGTGCTGAAGCGCGATCTGGAGCAGTTCGCGTTCTTCGTTGCCGTCGATGTATTTATCGTCGACGGCACGCTTTTCGATTTCGTCGGTGAACCGCTGTTGTAGCTCGTCGGGTGACATTTCGCGAACCTGTTGGAGTATCTGTTCCGTTATCGACATTCATTCGCAATTATCGTACCGTAGCGTTCATCTTAACGGAAAGCCACAGGCGATGGGAGGCGGCGATGGCGGCATACCCTGCGAGTTCGACGGCACGCGGTTGGCCGCCGGGCGGTGTCGCGGTACCGAATGCCAACCGCTACCTCGTTCTGCTCATCGCGATCAATCTCTTCAACTATATCGACCGCCAAGTATTGTCCGCCGTGTTACCGCGAATGCAACTCGATGGCACGCTGTTCGCCCCCGGCGACCCGAACGCGCAACTCAAGGTCGGCCTGCTCACCAGCGCCTTCATGGCCGCGTACATGGTTTGCTCGCCGATCTTCGGTTGGCTCGATGGCCGCCGCGCACGCCGCTGGATCATCCTCGGCGTCGGCGTCACGCTTTGGAGCATCGCCAGTGGCGCATCGGGGTTGGCCCAAGGCTACGCGATGCTGCTGTTCACGCGCTGCCTCGTCGGTGTCGGCGAAGGCGCGTATGGGCCGGTGGCGGCCGCGATGCTCGCCGACATGTACCCGGATAGCAAACGCGGCAAAGTGATGGCACTCTTCAACATGGCCATTCCCGTCGGCAGTGCGCTCGGCTTCCTGATCGGGGCGAAAATCTCCGGCGCGTTCGACGACTGGCGGCCTGCGTTTCTGTTCACCTTCTCCGGGCTGTTCCTCGGTTTGTTCTGCTTTTTACAGAAAGAATCGCCGCGACCGCCGCGAACCGGTGGCACGAAAGGCCCTAGCTACAAAGCCGTCCTCGCCGGGTTGAAGAAGAATCGCTCGTTCGTGTTTTGCTGTGCGGGCATGACCGCGATCACCTTCGTTATCGGCGGCGTGGCGGCATGGGCACCGGTGTACCTGTTCCAACGCGAAGCGAAATTCGCGATGACGGCCGAGGTGGTGGCAAAGCTCTCCGAAGTGAAACCGAACGGCGGTGACGTACCGATGGCAGTTGCGGAGAAACTCCGACCGCTCGCCGACGGCAACACGCGAACTTACACCGAATTGCGCAAGGAAATCGCCACCCGCCTCGGCGAAGCGGAATCGATCCAACATGCGAAAGCGATTTACACACTCGCAACGACGGTCGATTCCCCGAAAGCCGAAGACCTGACGATTATCCTCGGTGCGATGATCGTTCTCGGCGGCATCACCGCCACGGCCGTTGGGGCGGTGTTGGGAGAATGGCTCCGACCGCGCGTGCGGGGGGCGTATTTCCTCGTCATTGCCGCCGGGGCGTTCTTCGCGATCCCGAGTTACCTCGGCCTGCTCTACGCGCCGCTACCGTGGGGGTGGTTGTGCATCTTCCTCTGCGTGTTCGGGCTGTTTCTGCACACGGGGCCGGCATTCACGATTCTGGCAAACGTTACGAAATCCGACGAGCGCGCCACGGCATTCGCGATTAACATCCTCGTCATCCACCTGCTCGGCGATGCGATTTCGCCGACGCTGATCGGTGCCATCGCCGACCTCGCAGACCTGCAAACCGCATTCGCAATCATGACCGCGTTCATCGTCGTCGGCGGCACCCTCTGGTTACTCGGCGCGAAGTACCTCGAAAGCGACGAAAAAGCGGTAGCAGAATCGACGTAAGTCAAAATAAAAGTCGACTTACGTCGGATCGCCACCGATTTTTTGACTTCGTGAAATCGTGTGGATGAGTCCGAATCGAGATTCGTTTCTCAGCGAAGCACGGGGCGCGCACTCACCTGAAAACGCGTTGTGGTCCGATACGCCGCGTCCCCGCGCTTCACTCCGAAGACTACGCGGCGCGGCGAAACGGGAACATTCTTGACGCGACATTCCGAAGGCGCGTATTATCTCATCTGTAGATTCAGAATAAATTGTTTATCTCATGTAGGGATTGGGATAAACACCTGTTCGGCGGCGGGAGGGCGTTGGAGCGTGCAGGTCCAATACCAGGAACACGCCTTCGAGTTCGAGCCGTCGCCCGGTTCGGCTTTCGCCGGGCGGCTGGTCCTCGACGACCGCCGGCGGGAGTTGCTCGCCGCCCTGACCGCCGCCGAGACCGAGTGCTGGTACTTGGGCGACGACGGCGAGCGGCTGCCGGAGGACGAGTTGTTCGCCCGGTCGCCGTGGAGTTGCCCTAGCGCGGCCGGCCCGGTCAAGCTGCTGTGCCGGTGGCTCGACCTCCGCGACGGGACGGTTCGGTTCAACACCCCAGAGCTGTACCTCGGCGAGTTCTTCCGGTGGGCAGCGGTTGGGGGCAGCGCTCCAGACGCCGCCCCAGGCGCTGCAGCAGACGGCGGGGGCATGTAGGCTTTCCCAGGGTTCAGCGCGCCGGTGCCCCCGCCGCTGCTGAGCTGTGTCGTTCGGCGGCAGAGGGCGGGTTAGGGCAATGTCGAAGGAGCAGGATACCCTACTGACGGCAGAGGACGTTGTCCGCCGCTACTCCTGGGAAAATCTCCCCGCCTTCTGCGGGGTGGTGCTAGATCACGTGAACACGCGGGGCATCTTCGGCGAGTACCCCCTCGACGTGGCCGCCGTTCGGGGTAACACCGCGGAGGTGCGGGCCCTGCTCGATGGCGGGGCGGCTATCGACGCCCGCGGCGAGCACGGGAACACGGCCCTGCACGAAGCCTGTTGCCAGGGGCGAGTGGAGGTGGTGCGGCTCCTGCTGAGTCGGGGTGCTTCTACTGCGGGGCAGAACGACTGGGGCCAGACCGCGCTCGACGTGGCCACGCTCATGGACCGGGTCGAGATCACCGCCCTGTTGCAGGGCGCGGATCGCTCGTAGGTACGCCGGACGCCGAACCACCCGCCGCAGCAGACCGGGGCCGCATGTGCGCTTTCTGGGACTTCATAGCTCACCGGTGCCCCGCCGCAGCTGAGCTGGGTCGTTCGCCGATTTACAAGAGAACGGTATGCTGGAAACAATAAAATCGATCGTAAAATCGAACGCAACCTTGTACCGATTTGCCATCGCTGTACGCCGCGTGTTGAGTCCCACGACGAGCGACCGACTCCAGCGACTTGTCCGCGCCGCCGCGAAGCGCGTCGATCGCCCCGTGTTCGTAAAAGTAGGAGCAAATGATGGGGTAACTGGCGACCCCTTCGGTAACTCTTTGTTGAGCAATACTCAGTGGACTGGGTTACTGGTCGAGCCAGTTCCGTATTGTGTCGATCGGCTACACGAGACGTATTCCGACACCCGACGGTTCGTTATTGAGCAGACGGCCGTCGGAAAGGCCTCAGGTACAGCAAAGTTCTATTTCGTATCCGAAGCCGCAAGGCATTCCTTGCCAGGACTGCCCGAATGGCACGACCAACTCGGATCGTTCGACCGTCAGCACATCGTCAAACATTTGGGCGGCGTACTCGAGCCGTTTATTGTCTCCATCGACGTGAATGTTGAACCACTCGACGGTATTCTGCGGCGGCGGCAGATTTCCCACGTCACTCTGCTCCACATCGATACGGAGGGTTACGATCTTGAGGTGCTGAAGAGTTTGGGTCTTCCGCAAATGTGCCCTTCCTGGATCATGATCGAACACAAGCACTTGTCCGCCGCCGATCGAGCGGAGGTGCTATCCGTGCTCGATTCCAGCGGCTACGATGTCAGCGACATCGGCTACGACTTTTTCGCGATGCACCGAAAGGCGAACCAGGGTTTGCACCGGAGCGGGCGAGTCGGCCGGGTTTTTAGGCCAGCGTTGATCGCACCCGCCCGGTGAACCCGGTCGTTCGGCGACGGAGAGGCGGCGCGGTGGAGCAGACAGCCGAGCACATCCGGGTGTGTTACGACGCGGTCGCGTCGAGAAGTTCCTCGACCGCCCCGCGGCGCTCGACTTCACGTTCTTCCGTCCGGAACTCGTCGCCGATGAACTCACCGGGGCTGGATTTACGGGGGTGGAGGTCATCGAGCGAGACCCGTACCCCGACGTGGAACACCCGACTCGGCGGGCATACGTTTTCGCCATCAAACCTGCGCATGCCGGCGGTGAGCGATAACCCGCCACCGTTGGCTTCGGTCTATTGCATGTTTTGGAAATTATCCCATTCTTGGCGAGCGGGGTGTGTAAGTACCCTGATCCAGCCACCATCATGCGCAATGGATATGGAGATTGTCTCATTGAAATGGACATTGTTTCCGACACAGGAAGGATCAGGGTGCTTACGCACCCCGCTCGCCTATTCGTGCTTCGCACGATACGTTACAGTCGATTCGCGAAAGTCGCCGGAACGGTCCTAGCGAAGCAAATCAGCACCTGTTCGGCGGTGGAGGGCGTTGGGATGCGACGACGGATTCTTGCCGTAATGTGCGCCATCTGGGCCGTCACGATCCTGGCCTGCACCGGGGCGACGGCGACGGTACTGGCACTGCCGGGCGGTCTGTTCTTTCATCAGGACGATTATTGGGTTTGGAGTCTGGGGCGTGCGAACCCGAATGACGGCCTCGTTGGCGGTCACATTACAAAAGTGGGGTTCGACGATCGATTCGTCCTCATCCGCGCGGACGACTACGAAACCTACTACGACGTACTTTCGGCCGCAGAGTTGTTAGCATTCGATCGAATCCTCGAAAAGAAGCTTTATGAGATCGATCGCGCAGAGATCCAGGAACATACCGACGGCTCCGACGATGGGTTTCTCTATGCTCGCGGTTTCGTAGTTGCCGCTGGCAAGGGATATTACGATGCGGTCAACGCCAAGCCATCTATTGCCTTAATGGATTTTGAGTGCGAGGAAATGTGCTATCTGTCGTGGCATATTCACAACGAGAAATTCGGGGATGTACCGCAGTCCGGCATCTCACGAGAGACGGGATCGAACAAGGCAGGTTGGCCGGATCTCGGGTAGCGTCGCTTTCGCTTTCAGCGATCAGCGGTCAGCCGATCCGGTATTATGAGTACTCAGTGATATTTTCGCATTCAGCATTCAGCCGATGACCGCTGAAAGCGGACCGCTGAAAGCTGAAAGCTGACCGCTCTTGTACTGGCGTAAAACACGATGTCGCGAACGTCTTCGATTCTCATTACGGGGGCGTCCGGCGAGATCGGGCATAGCCTGATCGAACGGCTGGCGGCGGGGCCGCAACCGGTGATTACGCTCGACCTGAACGCGCTCGCAGCCGAGCACGGCAAGACGGTTCGCAAGGAGTTCGTCGGCTCGATTCTCGACAATTCGCTCCTCGAACGCATCCACGCCGAATACGAGATCGACCGCGTTTACCACCTTGCGGCGCTGCTCTCGACGCGCAGCGAATTCTCTCCGGCGCTCGCGCATAAAGTCAACGTCGAAGGGACGCTGAACCTGCTCGAGTTCGCGCAGAAGGCGGGCGAATCGCACGGGCGGCCCGTCGCGTTCTTTTATCCGTCGAGCATTGCCGCATATGGCCTCGCCGATGTCGAAACCAAGCTCGCGGTGGGCAAAGTGCGGGAAGACGATCACCTGCACCCGACGACGATGTACGGCGCGAACAAGCTGTATTGCGAACACCTCGGTCGCTATTATGGGCGGCATTACAAGCAACTTTCGGCGAACGCGCTCGGGAAGATCGACTTCCGCTGCATTCGCTTTCCCGGCCTGATCTCGGCGATCACCGCGCCATCGGGTGGCACGTCGGACTTTGCTCCTGAGATGATTCACGCCGCCGCGAAAGGCGAACCGTACGCCTGTTTCGTTCGCCCCGATACGCGGATTCCGTTCGTGGCGATGCCCGATGCGGTGACCGCGATCCAGCACCTCATGAACGCACCGCGGGCGCAGTTGCAGCGCGTCGTGTACAACATCGGGGCGTTCGCGCCGTCGGCGGAGGAAGTCCGCGTCGTGGTGATGCGTGCCTTTCCCGGTGCGAAGATTTCGTGGGAAGTCGATGCGAAGCGGCAGCGGATCGTCGACAGTTGGCCGGCGGATGTCGACGACGGCGCGGCCCGCCACGATTGGGGCCACGCGCCGCGCTACGGTTTCGATGCCGCATTCGGCGAATACCTCATCCCCACGATCCGCAATCGCTACGCCTAACCGGACGCATTATGCCCAGCCTTCAATCGGCGATGAACGCGATCCCCGGCGGCGGTCGCATCTACTATTCCGCACGCTGGCTGCGCCGGTTGCTGCGGCTATGGCGCGACCCGAACCGGCAGTTCCTCGCATACCCGCCGGGCCACTTTTGCTCGCCACTGCCGAACGTGGACGAACTTCGGCGCGACCACCCGCGGTTGAGCGACACGACCACGGCGAGCTTACCAGGAATCGATCTGAACGTCGCCGAGCAACTCGAACGCCTCGCATCGTTCCAGCGATTATTCGCCGAACAACGCTTCGCCGAAAACCCGACGCCGGGGCAGCGGTATTCGTTCGAGAATGCGTTCTTCACGTACTCGGATGCGCTGTTTCTGTACGCGATGCTGCGCGATCTTTGCCCGAAGCGCGTCGTGGAAATCGGCTCGGGGTTCTCGTCGGCGTTGATGCTCGATGTGCGGGATCGATACCTCGAATGCAAGCCCGAACTGACGTTCGTCGAACCATACCCGACGCGGTTGAACACGCTACTCACGCCCGCAGATCGCCAGACGTGTACGGTGCTCGAACAGCGCGTGCAAGATGTGCCATTCGAGCGATTCGATGCCCTGGAAGCGAACGACATTCTGTTCGTCGATTCGTCGCACGTGTCGAAAATCGGCTCCGATGTGAACCATCTGTTCTTCGAGATCCTGCCGCGACTGCGCCCCGGTGTGGTCGTACACATTCACGATATTTTCTGGCCGTTCGAGTACCCGCGTAGCTGGTACGACCTCGGTTGGGCCTGGAACGAAACGTACCTGCTACGGGCGATGTTGCAGGGCCATCGCGACTGGAAAATCCTGCTGTTTAGTTCGTATCTCGAAGCGCATCACGCCACGGAACTGACGAGCGCCAGCCCGCTGTTACTATCCCGCGCCAAAGCCACCCCGCAAACGGGCGGCAGTAGCATCTGGCTTCGGAAAGCATAAACGATGAACTGGCGCGACAACTCACTCGTATAATGGCGCGGAGCAGTCGCCGAATCTTGCCGAAGTGGAGAAGCATTATGGCCAAGTTTCACTGGGACGACTACATCGAAGAAAACAAAGGAATTATGCTCGGCAAGCCGGTGTTTAGGGGCACTCGGCTCACCGTAGAACTCGTCCTCAAAGCCCTCGGGGCAGGGACTACGCAGGTTGAATTGCTGGCCGAGTTCCCTCACCTCAAGCCCGAGCACATCCGCGCCGCAATGCTCTTTGCAGCCGACGTGTTGACGATGGACTCCTAGCTTGGGCGATGCCGATGCGAATCCTCACCGACGAGAATATCCCTCAGAGTATCTTGAATTGGTTGCGCGCGACGGGCCACGATGTGACATCGGCGTCCGAACGTGGGGTCGGCAATCCCGATATGCGTTGGCTAACGGAAGCCGTATCCGAGCAGCGATTGATCCTCACATCCGATAAGGATTTCGGCGATCTGGTATTTCGTGATCGCCTCACGACCTTCGGCATTATCTTGCTTCGCTTGGACGACGTCGCGATACCCAGATGGGTCACCCGCCTTCAGGAAGTCTGGAGCGTGGTGGAGGCAAACCCATCTGGCTCGTTTATCGCGGTCGCAGGCCATCGCGTCCGCGTTCGTCCGGTGTAATGTAAACCCGCTCGGGCGAGTGTCACTGGTCTTCGCGCTCGAGTCGCAAGCGTTCGCCGTTGGAAGTGGCTTCTTGTCGTAGCACTTGGCCCGATGCGATGGCCACCCAGGTTTTGGCGGTCGATTTGTCTTTGTCGGAACGGTACTCGATCACCCAACACTCGACCGGCGCGCCGCTTTTTCGCGGGAGCATTTCGGTTCGATCTTGCACTTCGGCGAGGTACGTCGCGCGCGCGGTCGATTGCGTCGCGAAAGTGGCGACGGCGTTTCCGGCCTTCTCTTTGAGGATGCCTTTACCGAGTGCGATCATGGCATCGGCGAGCGGATTGACTTCGTGGATCGTCCAACGTTGGCCGGGTTGGATGCCGCGAAGGCGGCTGACGGGGAGCATCGGGTTCAAGACTTGACCGGCCGGCACGGGTACGGGGTCGAGCGGTTGGTCGATGTTGCCGATGTCCGATTGCAGCGTACAACGCCCGACGAGTTGCCCGTCGATCACAGTGCCCGTCACCGACGCGGTGGCTTTCGCTTCGACGAGCACGACCGGCCCGAGGAGGAGTTTGCCGTGCATCGTGCCGGCCATCGTCTGCCCGCGCAGTTCGCCCTCGCGGCCCACTTTTGCGACGATTTCCAGATCGGGAATCGAACAGCGAACTAATTTGTCGTCGTACTGCAATTCGGTGTATTTACTGCGAAATTGAAACGTGTTGTCGCTCGCTTCGTAACGCATCGCGGTCGTGAGCGAGCCGATGCGTTCGGCCCCGCGATAGACGGTCCAACGTGCGGGGACGGCCTGCGTCGCTTCGTCCGAAAGATCGATGAGGATCGACGGCGGCCGCGTAGCCATCCAGTACGGCCACACATCGCGGTAGCCGACGTACCCCATCGTGCCGAGCCAAAACGCGATGATACCAAAGATCGTCCATCGCGTCGGCATGCGTCACCGTGTGTGGTTCCGTTCGATAGCCCGAACATCGTTTGCTATATTCAAAGTGTACAGGAATTCGTGGAGGGTTTGTGCGATGTCTCTCGTTGACGTTTTGCCAGAAGTCCGATCGCTTTCGCGAATCGACAAAATTCGCCTGATCCAAGTTCTTGCACAGGATCTCGAACGGAGTGACGACGATGCGATCGAACCAGGCCTTTCGTATCCGATTTCGTCGCCAGACACGGCATTCGCCGCTGCTGCCGCGCTCTTGCAAGCGTTAGAAGAAGACAAAGGCCAGCCATGAGTGTCCTGCCTCAACGGTTTTCCTACATCTCGCGCGACCCATCCCTCGGGAATGCGAGCTTAGCCCCGATGTTGGCGATAACCTTGATCGGAAGCCAAAACGTATCGACATCCGGACTAATGGATAGCGGTGCAGCGATCAACGTCCTTCCGTATTCGCTGGGTGTGCAGTTAGGATTCGACTGGGACGAGCAAACGCGATCCGTCGAGTTGACGGGCAACTTAGCCTCTACAGAAGCGAAAATCTTAGTTCTGTCAGCTTTAGTTGGGAGTTTTCCTCCGGTCCGTTTGGCGTTCGCATGGGCTCAAACCGACGAGATTTCCGTGATCTTGGGGCAGGTCAACTTCTTCATGGAATTCGATGTTTGTTTCTTTCGTTCCCAAAGTGCATTCGAGTTACGGCCAAAACCGTGAATCGAGCTAGTGCCAAAAAGCGTGAGTTTTGACAGCCGAAGATTTAGCGTGGACAGGGCACTAGTTTTGGTGGCTGTTATGAGGTCAGTTCTGATGACCTGGAAGCCTTCCCCATCAACGTAAATCGCGAACCGCCTGGCTCTGCTGTGGCTGGCCCGGTGGACAGGAACCCGGCTTTTTCCAACACGCGCACCGAGGCGGGGTGGCCCATTCGGTTTCGGCCTCGATCGACTCGACTGCCGAGTGTGCGAGTGCCCAGGCGATCAACCCGCGTACCATTTCCGTTGCATATCCCCGACGCTGAAACTGCGGGAGCATCGAGTAACCCATTCGCACCACGCCGCCTTCTGGCGGCCCAGAAACCCTCCGCCGCCGACCAGAACGGGCACGTCCACGTCGTCGGTTCGAGCGAGCGCATACCAGCCGAACCAACCGACGCGATCCGGTGCCGCCTCCAGCCAACTCAAAAACAGCGGCAACGCATCGGCGGTCGATTCCGGTGGCCAATTCTCTGGGATCGCAGCCGCCAGCAGCCGGGCGAGTTCGCCGCGGTCCGCCAGTTCCGCACGCGCCAAGGTGACCGTTGCGGGAATAAGCGCGAGCCGCGATGTTGTAATCATGTAGTAATTGTATGAGGGGGGAGACATACAACCTCCACAACACTTTCCGGAGTCTGGCCATGCGGATCGTTTTCTGTCTGATCGCGTGCCACGTATTCAGCGCGTTCGCAGTGGCTGCGCCGCCCAACATCGTCTGGATCGTCACCGAGGATATTTCCCCGAACCTCGGCTGTTACGGCGATGCGGATGCGATCACGCCGAACCTCGATGCGTTTGCTGCGCAGGGCACGCGGTTCGCGCGGGCCTTCACGCACGCGCCGGTTTGCGCGCCGACTCGCTCGGGCTTAATCACCGGAATGTACCCGACGACAATGGGTAGCCACCACATGCGGTCGAAGCTCGTCGTGCCGCCACCGCTGTTCACGGACGAACTCGCGAAGGCCGGCTACACCGTCTTTTGGCCGGGCAAAACCGACTTCAATTTCGATCCGCCGAAGGGCTGGGCCGACACGCGAGACTGGACGAAGAAACCGGACATCCTGCCTGCGGACAAGCCATTTTTCGCGTACATCAACTTCCTCGTCACGCACGAAAGCCAGATCCGCGCGACCCCGGCCCAGTACAAGAAGAACACGGCGCGGCTGAAGCCGGAGCAGTTCCGCGACCCGGCGAAGGTGGCGCTCCCGCCGTACTACCCGGACCACCCCGATGTGCGGCGCGACGTGGCAACGTACCACGAAAATATCACCGCGATGGATGCGATGGTCGGCGATGTGCTGAAGATGCTGGACGACCGCAAACTAAGTGAAAATACGGTGGTGATGTTCTTCGGCGATCACGGTTGGGGCATGAGCCGCGGGAAGCGTTGGTGCTACGACAGCGGCACCCGCGCGCCACTACTCGTTCGTTGGCCGGGACAACTGAAACCCGGCAGCGTGCGCGAAGACCTCGTCGCGTTTCTCGATCTGACACCGACGGTTCTGAGTCTCGCCGGGGTCGAAATCCCGAAGCGGATGCAGGGGCAGATTTTCCTCGGTGACAAGCGAGCGACGCCGCGCCAATATGTATACAGTGCCCGCGACCGTATGGATGAAGCTTACGACCGCATCCGCTCGGTACGATCCGAAAACTATCGTTATGTGCGCAATTTTCACCCGGAGATACCGTACGCACAATGGATCAACTACATGGATGAAATGCCAACGATGAAAGTGTGGCGGAAACTCGCATTTGCAGGGAAACTCAACGACGTCCAGATGGCGTTCTTCGCGAAGACCAAGCCCGCAGAAGAGTTGTACGACATTCGCACCGACCCGCACGAAACGAACAACCTCATCGGTGCAGAATCTGCTGCGATTCAAGCGATTGCTCGCGACCATCGCGACGCACTCGACCGATGGATGAAGGACACGAACGATCTCGGTGCGGTCCCCGAGAAAGAATTGATTCAGCGCGGCTTAGTGAAAGATCTGTTGTCGAGCGAGTATGAAGCCCGCATCAAACTGCACCCGAAAACATCGCCTGTGCCGGAGTGATGAGGAATGGGGCGTTTTTGAACGCAATCTGTCTCGGTTTCGGCATGATGCTTCATAAGGCGGAACGGTTGCGGCGCGGGAATTGCAACTATGCGTCCGATCGGGTATAAACAGTTCATCACCGGAGTACAAAACATGGTTCCCGTCTCGCGTCGTCGGTTCTTCGCGGCCACTTTAGGCGCAGGTGTGGCTACCTATTGGCCCGTATCGAACACCTTTGCGGCGGCCGACCCGAAGGCCGTTCAGGCCGTTCTCGATAAAGCCTATGGCTTCTTGAAGTCGAAGCAAAAGGACGACGGCAGTTTCGCGCCACCGCAAGCCGGGGAGCCGGGCGTGACGGCCCTGACCGCTGCGGCGCTCGTTCGTGCCGGGTTCGATGCCAACGACGAAGTGGTGGCGAAGGCGCTGAAGTACATGGAGAAGGCTGTGAAGGGCGACGGTGGCGTGTATAACAAGGGACTCGCAAACTATACGACCTGCCTCGCGGTCATGGCATTCAAAGAATCGAACGCGAACAAGAAGTATGATGCTGTCATTAGTGGCGCATCGAAGTTTTTGCGAACCTTGCAGTTCGGCGATGGCGACGTGGACGACAAGGATGTGAAGTTCGGCGGGGCCGGTTACGACAAGAAGGGCGGCAAAGGTGGGCCGGACTTGTCGAACACGCACTTCTTCGTGGAGGCACTCTTAGCCGGCGGCGCGAAGCCCGACGACCCTGCAATCAAAAAGGCACTCTCGTTCATCAGCCGCAGCCAAAATCTACCCGGCGAGTTCAACGATCAGGAGTATGCGAAGAAAACGACCGACGACGATAGGGGCGGCTTCATCTACAACCCGCTCGCAGCCAGCGATGAGAAGAACGAGAAGCGGACCGCCGCCGGTGGCTTGCGGAGCGAAGGCGGTATGACCTACGCGGGCCTCAAGAGCTTCCTGTATGCAGGAGTTGGCAAAGACGATCTGCGCGTGAAGGCCGCACTGAAATGGGTGCGTGCGCACTATACATTAGACGAGAACCCCGGCATGGGGCAAAATGGTATCTTCTACTATTATCATACATTCGCAAAAGCGATGGACGCCGTGGGTGAAGACGACTTCGCCGACGCGAAAGGCGTGAAGCACGACTGGCGCAAGGAACTCTTCGAGGTGCTCAAAGCCAAGCAAAACCCAGACGGCAGTTGGGCCAACGACAAGAGCAAAGCCTTCCTCGAAAACCTCCCCGAACTCGCCACCGCATTCGCCGTTTTGTCGCTGAGCTACTGCAAAAAGTAAACGAACGAACGCCCGAGAACGATCGTCCCTGGGCGTTCGTCGGCAACTATGCGTTGAGGAGAAGCGGTTCTGATTCGTCGTCGGTTTCGGGGGTCTCCACGCGAACGAGACGGTTCCCATCCGGCGGTAACTGAGGCAATGTGTATCTCGCTTTCTTCGCAATCCGGGCCAGGTTCCACTCGGCCTCCTCAAGGAAGTCTGCAACACCCGTTGCGATGGCACCATCGTTGCCGGCGAATTGAACCATTCTTTCGAGCGAATGTTTGATCTGATATACATTGAGCGGGGTGATTCGATACGTTTTGTTAGCTCGACGCGCAAGCGCGCAAGCGAGGGGAACTCGCGTGAAGGCACGACATTGCAGAAACGATAGCAATCCCTCGCTAGCGCGTCGGGCTAACGGTAACGTCTCATTTCCGACCGCGAGAAGTATAGTTAAAGAATGCCGAGGCGAATCGCGAGCATCCATTTAGAAAAATCGTTAGGAAACCGCGAGCAAGAGTGTCGCCAGTTCGTCGATAGCCTCGGGTGACACGTCGCGCATCGGTAGGTTTCGACCGATATTTGGGTAACATCGCCCGGACGATTTCGCGTACGCGGGGTCGTAGTGAACGGCCAGCAACGACTCGACCAATTCGCGCCAATCGCCGGCGTCGATTTGCCGATTCCATACCTCAATTTGATGCGGTCCGTGCCGGGTCGCGATGGCTTTCAACTTGCCTTTCAACGTCTCGCCGTCGGCTAACAGATGGGCGTATTCCAATAGTAAATGTTGCACGCGGCCAGCTATCGGCACGTGAATTCGGAATCCGTCCGCGGCCCGCAACAACGCCCACAACGTCGGCGGTAAGTAGACATCGCCGATCCGGTTACTTTCCGATTCGACCCACACGGGTTTACCGGGCGCGAATGCGTTGAGTGCGTGTAATAGCCGCGAATCGAACAGTTTTTGCGAGGGCTGCGGTCCCACGTGGCCCAGCACGGAGCCGCGATGATTGGCCAACGCTTCGAGATCGAGTAACTGTTCACCGCGTTCGGCCAGTTGGTGCAGGATCTGCGTTTTACCCGTACCCGTCGCACCGGCGATGATGCGATAGCGGAAAGTCTCGGGTAGCGTTTCGAGTTCGCGGAGAACGTGCGTACGATACGTTTTGTAGCCGCCATTCAGCACGCTGACGCGCCAGCCGATCTGCGCGAGAATGTGCGACAGGCTCGCGGAGCGTTGCCCGCCGCGCCAACAGTAAACGAGCGGGCGATAGTCTTTGCCCTTGTCGGCGAAGTGCTCGCGTAGGTGCCTGCTGATGTTTGCCGAGACGAGTGACGCCCCGAGTTTTCGGGCCGGGAACGGCCCGACTCGGTGGTAGATCGTGCCCACTTCGGCCCGCTCGTCGTCGCTTAAAACGGAAAGGTTGATCGCGCCCGGCACGTGGTCTTCCGCATACTCGCCGGGCGAACGCACGTCGATAATTTCACTGAAAGGGCAGGGAGTGTCGCGGCACCAGAGTCCGTCGATTACCTGCGGGGTGTTGGTCATCGGTTACAACGGCTTCCGGGCGAGTGCCCAGACGACGATCGGGTAATCCTCTTCGTTCGCCAGCGAGTGTAGCCACTTCTTGTAAATCACCCAACGGTTGCCCATGTTCGCCTTCACGACGCTGCGATTCCCCCAAGAACCGGCAACGATGTCGTCCATCGGGAACCCGCACTCCGCGAGCAAGTGCTTCATGCCGATCGCGGTCCATCGGCTACAATCCATCGGGAAATCGTGGATTTTCAGCAGAAACGGTGTCGTAATCAGGAAGTACCCACCCGGATTCAGCATCTCGTACACGTTCTTCCCCGCCCGGTACGGCCAAGGGATATGCTCGAAGACTTGTTCGGCAATGATGAGGTCGAACTTCTGCGGCAGCGGCCCGGCGCAGACATCGTAGGCTGGGTAACCGATCGACTGATATTCGCGAAACAGACCGGGGCGGTCCCAGAAATTACCGGAGATTTCGAGTGTCTTGCGGTCGGCGGGCTGGATCCCCGCAACGAGTTTTTCCGTCTCGACATTCATCACCTGCCGGAGCCACTGGTTCGGCGGATCGCCGGAGTAATAATACGGGCCGACGATGCGGTTGAGCCATGCCCAGCGAGGGCTGCGGAGAGTGCGGTCGAGATAGCTTGCCATGGTGAATGATCGCTTGGTGTATCGGAACTTTGCTGCATAGCTTACGACTTTGGCATCACCGTACAAACCGCGTAACCGTTGTCGTTCCATTCTTCAGTTCGAAACGATAGCCGTCGGCAAATGCGTCGGCGAACTCCTCCTGATGGCTGACGAGCAAGATGCACTTGAGGTGCCCGCGCAGATTCTGCAACTCTTGAATCATCACCTGTCGCCCCTGCCGGTCGAGGCAGCCGAAGCCTTCGTCGATGATGACGCTTTCGATCGGTCGATGCTGCTTGCTGGCGTACTGCCCGATACCGAGCGCGAGGCTGACGGCCACGCGGAATTTCTGGCTGCCGGACAGGAACATTACGTTGATCGGCAAACTCCCCGCGACGCGGTTGATCGCTTCGAGTTCGAGCGAACGATCCCCGCCCGTCGAGTCGTCCGAGCCGACGAGCTTCAAAAATAGCTGCCCGCTCGAGAGCCGATCCAGTACGCCGTTCGCGCAATCGACGATCTGGCGTTCGGCGGTGCGAACGAGGTGGCGTTGCAGTCGGTCGCGGCCCAGCAGTTCGGCAATCAGCTTGTAGCGGGTATGCTCGGCTTCGGTCGACTTGGTTAGTTCGCTCAATTTCGCACGCTGTTCGCGATGGCCTTCGAGCACCGCCAAACTGCGTTGCTCCGCGTGCAGTTCCCGCATCGCGGTTTCGAGCAACCTCCGCACGGCAACGAGTTCTTCCTTGACTTGCTCCGGCGATAGCCGTGCGTCTTCGGGGAACTCCGCCGCTTCGTCGTCGATGTTTGCGACGTCGCCGCGGATCGTATCGAGCGTGTTTCGGGCGCGTTCGAGCCGCTGAAAATTCGCCTCGGTATCCTTGCTGTGCAGGCTATCGAGTTCGGTTTTCCACGCGTGATGCTCGGTGAGGCCCGCTTTCTCCACGAGCAATTGCCACGCGGTGGGCAGGCCCTTCAGCGACTTCTCGATCATCTCGTCGCAGTGCTTCCGCGTGACTTCTTCGGTTTGCAGTTTACCGTTGAGGTCGGCGAGTAGCATTGCGTGGGCTTGCGCCTCGCGGCCGTGAATATCCTCTTGCGTCTCGGTATCCTTCAGGCTCGCCTTCGTGCCCTTTATCGCGTTGACTAACGCGAGTTCTTCGGATTGTTTCGTCGCTTGTTCTTCGCGAATCGAAGCCAAGTCGACGCTGGGTAAGTTGGTGCGAAGTTTGTCGAGCGTGTCCCGCGTCGTGTCGAGTTTCGCGCGGAGTTGTCGCCAGCTATCGGAGCGATCTTGTGCCGCTCGCACCTGTCGCTTCGCGACTTCGAGGCCGCTGAGATCCTGACGCAGCAGCGAAAGTTCATCGCGAGCGGGGTACGTGGTCGCGAACCAATCGGTGTTTTTCGTGGCCGCCACTTTGATCTGAAACGGCTCGGGAAGCTCCGCATACGCCAACGTACACACGCTCAAATGTCGTGCGGCATCGGTGGCCGCCTGCTTCCGTGCCGTTGTCGCCTCGGTGTATTTTTCGCGAAGGGACTCTAGCGTTTTGTTCGATTCAGCTTCGTCGGCCAGCGTGCGTTTCTCGTCGGCGGCAGCGACTGTTTGCGCTTTAGTCGCCCGTTCGCGGCGGGCTTCGGCGTTCTGCAACTCCGAATCGCGGTGGCGTTTTTCGTCGGCGAGGTGCTTCGCCGTTAAGGCTTGACCGCACGCATTGCAGGTGGTGGTGCCGATGACGCTATCGAAGTTTTTCAGGTTGCTCCGCGCTTGCGTTTCGAGTGCTGACGCCGCCGCATGTTCTTCATCGGCTTTCAAACGCGCCTGCTTCGCGACTTCCAGTTTCGCAACGATTCCGGCGTGCTTCGCTTTCAGTTGCTCGCCTTCGGTCTTGATCTCGGTGGCCTTGCGCTCCCACTCGTTGCCCTTCTGCTTGGCGTTCGCACCGGCGGTGCGTTCGTCGTGGAGTCGCTGCAAGATCGGCTGCACGCGGTTCAGGTCGGTCAGCCGATCCGCTTCCACCTGTGCTGCTTTCACTTCGAGCGTCGGGTCGGTCGGGTACTGCGTAAGTTCATCCGTCAGTCGTTTGACTTCGGATTCTTGAGTCTCCGCGAGGCGTACGGTTTGCAGAATCGCGGCCAGTTCGCGTAACCGTGCGGTGAGTGTCGCGGATTTCTTTTCGTCGTCTTCGATCGTTTTGCGAAGCGTTGTGCGTTTCTTTTTCGCGATGTCGAGTTGCCGATCCGACGACGTTTTATGTTCGAGTGCCTGCGCGTGCTGTTTCGACAGGCGATCCGTTTTCTGCTTCGATTCGTGATCCTTTCCGCGATACTTCACGACCGTTTCGACGGCGGGCATCACATCTTTGAGTTCGCGAATTCGCGTGAAGTCGGCTTGCAGCGTCGCCTCCTGACTCACTAACGCCTCGTTGACGCGCAGCTTCTCGCGGGCGGCCGTCAGGCGGGTCTGAACTGCCGTCCATTGCCTTGCGGTGTGCTCGCGTTGCAAGAGCATATCGACCTGCTCCTGCGTGCTCGCTTGCGTCGCCTCCGCTTGCTCGATCCGTTGGCGAACGAGCAAGCAATCGAGGTCGCTCACCTCGGGCACCGCCGCGGCCTGATTCGATAAGACATCGATTTGTGCCTTATAAACCAGCTTCTTTTCGTTGGCCTTGTCGCAAAGCTTTTGGAAGCGTTCGAGGTTGACGATGCTTGCCAGCACCTCTGCGCGACCGCTCGGTTTGCTGTCGAGCAGTTTCTCCGCTTTACCTTGAAGTAGCAAGACCGACGATGTGAACGTGTCGTAATTCAGGCCAATTTTTTCGCGAATCCACAGGTCGAAATCGACCTTCTTGTTCGTGTCCGGCACCGCCAGCCATCCATCGTCTTCGTCGGTCGCGACTTCCTGGCGGAAGATCTGTTGCGTGCCGGTGGCCGAGCCACGCGCGCTGCGTTTCAAGGTGCGGCGTATCCGGTGCAATACGCCATCGAGCGTGAAATCGAACTCGACCGCGAACGCGGTCGAGTCCTTGTTAATCAGCTCGATTGCGTTCTGGCTGCCGCCGCGATGGTGGCCGAATAGTGCGTACGTGACCGCGTCGAAAACCGACGATTTCCCCGAGCCGTTGAGGCCCGAAAGCATCCAGATCGGCGCGCTCTCGAATGAAAGCGTTTGCTCGTCTTTGTAAGAAAGAAAGCCGGAGAGTTTGACGCGGTTCGGGATCATGGCATTTCGTCGATCAGTTTATTCAGGCGTTCGACAATCGCAGCTTTGTCGGCTTCGTCGTGGTTCGTCAGTTCGACCGATACATAGTCGCGAACCGTTTCCGCGAAGCTCAGATTCCGCGCCGCATCGGCAGGCACGAGCGTCGGGCTGAGCTTCGTCGACTCGACCCAATCGCGCGCATACCAGCGCGGATAGATGCGGTCGAGGTCGCGCAAAATCTCTTCGAGGTGATCGTCGCCCGCCTTGTAGCGGATGTGCAAATTCACCAAATCCTCGGTCGAATCTTCCGCATCGATTCGCAATCGCGGGATGTCTTCGCTCGGGTTCATCACCGCCACTTCGTAGATCGGCGTCGATGGCATCGGCAAGACATTCAGTTCGCCGACGAGGCCTTTCGCGCCGACCTCGAACAGCACGACGCCCTTGATGTCGCTCGCCTCGCCGAGGTCCATTTTTTCGATGCTACCGCTATACCGCACGTTCTCGCAACCGCCGAGGAATTGCGGTTTGTGAATGTGACCGAGTGCCACGTACGCGAACCGCTCTGACATCCCATTGTCATTCACGAGGATGTCTTCTTCTTCGGTCATCCGAAACAGATTCGGGCCGATGTTCGCACCGTGAACGTGAACGTGTGCCGCAAGTATCGATGGTACATCGCGGCGATAATTCGCGTGCTGGCCAATCTCCGTTAGGGCTTGCTCGAAAGCCAAAACGAGCAGGCGATTCTTCTCTTCGGGGCTGATGTACTTCTGGCTTTGCTCGCCCTTCAGGTAGCGCGTCGATGTCGGGTAGGGCATCATCGCGAACTGTACGTCGAAGTTTTCACGCGGGTCGCGCAGCGTCAAAAATGTCGGGTCGGCGGCAAGGTAGAACCGCCCCGGATGGATGCGTTCGCCCGGCAGCCCGAGCATCGGTGCCGCTAGAGACATCGCGTGGTACAGCGTCTGGCAGAAATTCTCGTTGTCGTGGTTGCCAGTACACGTGAGGATGGTGCCGCCGTTCGCCATGAACTCCGTGAACACATCCTGCCAGTGGTGGATCGTCTCGCGGAGCGCATCGGCCCGCGAGAGTTCGCTGAACAGATCGCCAGCGACGATCAGCACATCGACCTTTTCGCGTTTGCAATACGTGGCCACTCGCTCGACCGCTCGACGCAAATCCAGCGTGCGATCGATGCGCCCGAGTCGGTCGCCGAGGTGCCAGTCGGCCGTGTGCAGGATTTTCATTCGGGTTACGCCTTCACGCCCCAGACGGCCGGCGGCGCGATCGCATCGGTCGGTCGCTTGCCCGCATCGGCACGGCCACTCCCTGCGAGACGGCTGACGATTCGCACGGTCATGTCGCTATCGCAGTTCAGTTGGCAACTCAGCCGAACGCCCGTAATGCCCTTCGCCGCCAGCACCGATTTCTCCGCATCCGTAATCTGACTCGGCTCGCCCGAAACGAATTCGACGCGGCACGTCGTACAGCGCGCATTGCCGCCGCACGCATGTAACTGATCGACCTTCGCATCGTCAGTCAGCGCCAGAATCAACCGCTTCCCCGCATCGACATCGAATTCGCCCACACCCTCAACGATAAGCTTTGGCACAGTTCCCCCTCGCAAGTATCCGACAATTGCATCCGACTCTTTCTTAGGTATTCCAGGTGCAAACCCCAATTGGAAAGCGATAGCCGGCGTATACTTAGCACTACAGCGCGGGTAATCCGACGAGGTTCACTGGAGGCACTATGCGAATGCCTTGGAATTCCAAGGCATTCGCATCCCAATCTTAACACTACAGCGCAGCTATAATACCTCAGGAAGAGTTCATTTGGGGAGGGAATCCGATGACGGACGGACAGATTTCTGCGTTGGGACCGGCGTTTTCGGCGTATTTGAAGCCGTTTCGGGACGATTTCGCTCAAGAACGGTCGATCGAACACTTCGATGCGTTCTGTATGGGATTGCTCAGCGATTTGCCGCGAAAGAGCGTCGAGCCGATCGCGCTCGCGTGTGGCACGGCGGTGCGAACCCTACAGGCGTTTTTAGCG
>JAYVQG010000102.1:0-2429 GCA_043757025.1 Limnoglobus sp. | reverse complement strand
AAGAGTTCGATCAGACTGAATCCCGTGCGGCGAATCCTGCCGGTTAAGCGCATCATACCGCAACCCTCCTTCGGCGGATCACCACGGCGATGGCGGCGGCGATCGCCAGCACACCGGTGGCGACGCTGACAATCAGCATTGTGTTTCCCCCCTGGCCGGGGTAGGCGCTCGAGGCTCGTGGTTTCTCGACGGCTTGCTGCTCCTCGGCGAGTTTCGCCATCTCCTTGTTGAGCGTGTGGTCGTAGTCGAGCTTGCCGTTCCGCCAACGCGGGCAGTCTTCCGCCTTCATGTCGGGCAAGAGAACCACTTGATTCTCGTTGAGGCCAAATCCCGCGAACGTAAACACCGCCGGGTCGATCGGGCTTCCGAAGTCGGCATGAAGAAAAGTTACGTTGTATTGATGAGGATGACGGACGTTTTCGAGTCCGATTCCCACTATCGTGTTGTACTGGATTGATTGAGGATAGAGTTGTCCACTACTCAGTTTCTGCCAACGGATCTTGGTCGTGCGGAACTCCGTCAGGTTGTTGACAAACATTTTCTCTTCGAAAAAAACGGGGTTAAATTCTTCTCGTTCGCTCAGCCATACCGACTGTCCGTTTCCCTTATCACTGTATAGGTGTCTGGCCACGAGACAGGGCTGTTCCTCCCGCACCTCATGTTGGACGGTCAAACCACTTCGCCTGAAGAAAGTTTCGAATTCTTCGGTAATCTTAAACTTCGAGTAGGAACCATGGCTACTGTTTAAAAGACCTAAAAAACGCCAGTCGAAGTGCGTACCGTAATTGTCGACGCTCCAAGTTCCCATCCGGTGAAATTGAACGGTGTGCTTCGGTCCATCAGGGCCTTCCTTGATGACCGTCCCAAACCAATATCCTTCTTTTTCGCAATTCTCGCACGACAGATTGCGAGGATGGTCCTCATCACCGGGTATAGCCGGTGTGCGTGTCGCATCGAACTGATCGACGCGAAACTTGTTGCCGTCACGCCACAATTGGACCGTAAAATTTGCCTGTTTGTTACTTGGTGGTATGGCTGTCGGTGTACTCGATTCAACACGGTACTTCAATGTGTATCGGTTGGGCATCTTCGCCTTGTATGCGACTAAGGCCGCAGCTCGATCCGCCGCCGAAGGCGAATCAGGCGGTGCTGCCGATGAGACTAAAAGTGCAAGTAACGATAAAGTGTACATAATTGCAGAATCCGTATTCTTGTAGTTTAATTATCTCTAGTTGCTCTTTTTATTACTTAATTATTTATGGACTTACGTATTACTCGCATTGCAGATACTCCTCGAAATCGGGGAAGGGAAACGACTCACTGTTTGCGGACGCGAACGGGAACCGTCACGATTTCCTCGGCCGCGTTGTTCGTGTAAATCAGGCATTCGGTGTTGAGAATCGATTCGTCTGGCGTGTTCAGATCGAGTTCGAGCGAGACCGTCGGAAGCGCACTCGTATCGATCTTCACACAACGATGATTCGAGCGGACTTCGAGAACCTTGTTTTGCTCGGCTGTGGGATCGATCCGAATGACGAACGAGGCTTTCGGCTTGGCACTCGTCAAGGTGATGTCGACCGGGTCGGTTTCGAACACGCCTTTCGGGACGAAGTACATTTTCGCAAACAACTGGTGCAGCTCCGGCTCGCCCGCGATCGTGTAGAGCAGGCCGACCGTCTCCACGCGCGGTATGCGACGGGTGCCGGTCTGAATGCTCACCGTCAACTTGCCGCTTTCGCCTGGGCCGAGTTCGCGGCGATCGAGTTCCGCGGCCGTGCAGGTACAGCTTTTCATCGGTTCGTTGAACGCGATCGCACGGTCGGTGGGGTTGACGATTATGAACGTGTCGAGAATCGATTCGTTGAGCTTCACCGTGCCGTGGTACTTGTCCGGTTCGAGGATGGTGACGCTCGTCGGGGTCGGCGTGGGTGGCGCAGTGGGAGCGGCTGGGTTGGCCCAAAAGACGAACGACGCGATCGAGATCGCAGCGAGGGTACCGGAGAGGAGGATCAGCGGCTTCATGGCTCGCACGCTCTCGGGTGAATCCATACGTTACGGAAGCGGACTGACTAAAGGCGTTGAAAACGTTGAATTCGTTGAGATGTGCCAGTTGTAACAACTCGTTATTGGGCTGTCAAGGATAAATTACAATGTCCCGAGATCGGAACGCATCTCTCGTCCGACGAGCCGACGACGCGACCGCCTTTGACGCCGCCCGCGATCGCCGCGCTGAACACGTTCGGGTAGTCGCGGCACGTCGCCGACGCAATTCGATTCGGATTCGATTAGCGGATTTAGTGGCGGCGTGTTTGTTGGATAGTTGCGAGTGATTAGTTCTACTGTATCCACTGTAAACCGTTAATTGACAGGGACTTCCGAATAACCGCTGAAAATCCAGAAATGCATCCGCAACGAACACAGATTTTCAG
>JAYVQG010000101.1:0-2436 GCA_043757025.1 Limnoglobus sp. | reverse complement strand
AAGCGTAGCGAGTCGTCGGCGTGCGTGAGCAACCCGCGAAGCGTGTCGGCGGCGGCGGTCATGCCGTCGGCGAGCTTACCGGCGGCACTGCGAACCGTTGCGGAACGCAGTTCGACCACTTGCCGACGAAAGCCCGCATCGGCCATGCGTCGCGTCGCGGTGCGTTCGGCCACGTCGGCCACGGCAGCGGCATCGCGAACGGTCAAGCCACTCGCCAGGGCCGCGGCGAGCTTGTCGTTGGCAGAATGTCGGCCACGGTCAGCCACTCCGAACGGGTTCGATGAGACACTACTCCGCATCCTATCACCCCGCGTTGTACACCTTCAACACTTCGTCGCCGTAGTGGTTGATCACTTTCACTGCGATCTTGCCCGATTTCGGGGCGGCGAACGGTACGCTCGTCGCCTTGTAGATTTTCTCCCACTCGCCTTCGTCGATGTCGGCTTTGAGGGCTTTCTTGAGCTTCGCGTACGGTTCTTGCGATCCGAGGAAGTAGACGTGCCGCACGAAGAAACTCTTGCCGTCGTATTCGGTGTCGATGAACCACGTCGCGATTTCTTCCGGCCCACTCGAACGAATCTCACCGGTCGTCGGGTCGAACACATCGACGCCTTTCACGGTCACGGTGTACTTGTTATCCTCGTCCTTCTTCAGTTCGATGTCCGGTTCGCCGAAGACCATGAACAGGTTCCCGGCTCCGGTTTTCTTGAGCAATTCATCGCCCATGCTCAGGTCTGGGTTCATCCGTACCAGTAGCAGTTTCATCTTCCCGACTTGCCGTTCGACGTCGCGCCCTTCCTCCCACACGTGCGGATCGAAGGCGAAACCGCAGACCAGCACGATGTCGAAGTCGAACTTCACGCTGCGTACCGCTTCCTTCGCGGCTTCGTGGATCAGTTCGGGGCCGACCGTGCCGAACTCCGGCCCGAGGCAGACGCCGACGCGCTTCGATTTTCCCTCTGCATCGGTGTACTCGCCTTCGGCAATCAGCGAACGTCCGGGGTAGAAGTCGAGGCGGTCGAACTGGAGTCGTTCGCCGCGCTTCGTGTTTTGCACGCCCGCTTTTCGCATGTTGTCCAGAATCACCGTAACGAAGTCGGCCTTCCCGGCTATCGGTTTCGGCGCATCGTCCGCGCCGGGTTCGCCTTCCGCCGGGGGAAGGATGCGATGCGGACTCAGACTTTCGACGGTGAACGGCCCGCACACGCGCACGGTTCCCTTGTCTTCGTACGGTTGGTCGAACAGGGTTTCGGTGTCGGCGTGTTTGCGGATGGCGATGTCGATTTGGGCGCGGGTCATGCCTTCCTTGATGTCGGGATTGTTCGCGATGCTCTTCAGCGTGACATGCGGCACCGTTTTGTAAACGAATCCGGCCTTGATGTCGCGGCGCGGCAGTGCCGCATCGGTGGGGAGCGCCTTCCCGGAAAGATCGACTTGTTTCTTGCGGCCTTCGGGCGAATCGGCAAGCAGGTAATACGGAAACTTCGCGGCCATCAACCGCGTACGTGCCAGTGCGAGCGCCACGCGGGACGTGTCAATCGTGATCCAGCGTCGGCCCCACTGCTCCGCAACGTAGGCCGTCGTGCCCGAACCGCACGTCGGATCGAGAACGAGATCGCCGGGATCGGTGGTCATCAAGAGGCAGCGTTCAATGACTGCTGTAGAAGTTTGAACTACGTATACTTTTGGATCACTTCGGCTTTGAACTGCTCCACTTATGTCGGCCCATAGATTCGCTACAGGTGCGTATCCAAAGTCATCTTGGAAACGACGATAGTTTAGTTTTCCGCTGTTTGACGCTTGTAATCGCCCCGCCAATCCCAATCCGTTTAGCCCTTGAAGAGTCGTCTTAAATGTGCCTTTCCCTGGCGTAAACACTCGACCATTCCATTTGAATTCAGATACATCGCCTTCACCCGTGGGCCTAGAACTGGTGATATTGTCAAGACGGTACTTTCTTCCGTCTTCCAAGATTTGGTCATATCGTTCTTCTGCATTTTCGCTGCGCGATTGATAGATCGTTTTGTATTTTGTTCGTTTTCGATCTTTGCTGTACCAAACTATGTAATCACAGGTAGATCCGATCAAACTACTTCCTTCACTAGTTGTCTTGCGAACAGTTATCTGGCCAACAAAATTCTCGCTCCCGAACACCTCATCCATCACGCATCGCACTAGATGCACGTTCTCGTCGCCGATCTGCATGAAGACACTGCCAGATTCGGTCAGTAAATCGCGTGCCAGAATGAGGCGGTCGCGCAGCACGGAGAGGTAGCTGCTAACGCCGTATTCCCAGGTGTCGCGGAACGCTTTGACTTGTTCGGGTTGGCGGGTGAGGTCTTCGGCTTTGGAATCTTTGACGTCGCGTTTGCGCGTGCTGACCTGCCAGTTACTGCCGAACTTGATGCCGTACGGCGGATCGAAGTAGATGCACTG
>JAYVQG010000100.1:0-2448 GCA_043757025.1 Limnoglobus sp. | reverse complement strand
GTGCAAGTCGTTCTTGAGTAACTCCGTCGCCTCCATACCCCATCAATAGCCAATTCCGACGACCGCGGGAATACGAGCAGAGATTGGACAGCTACCATCGCAAAGCCTCTTCGACCACGACCTACGGGTTCTGGTTGATGGAATACAATCGATCCCGTGAACGTTTACCTTCGCAGTGGAATCAACGCGCGAATTCGGGCATCGCGCAGGTACAGCCCACCCCATACCATCGCGCCGAAGACGACGGGGAAGAGAATCTCGAACGCCCCGTGCCCCACCCGCACGTGGCATTGAACCGCGCCGCCAAGGTAACCCGTGAGCAGAATCGCGCCCAGTACGGCGGTTCGTGGAATGATGTATAAAACCGTACATGCAATCAGCACGATGCCGATTGGGACGATCGTGTTTTCCGGTATGCCGAGTGCCACTGTCGCTTCGACGACTTCGGCGGGCTTTACCAGTTTCATGACACCATCGAGCAGGAAGAACAGTGCGGGAAGTCCACTGAGGATTCGCCCCGCCCACAAGAGGCCTGTTGAAACGGTGTCGATCGACATCTCACGATTCTCCTTGCGAGGCAGGTAGATTCTGAAGCTCTTCGATCGGTCGGATTTCGACCGTGCCCTTACGAGCGCCGGGAATGCGACCGGCGATCTCGATCGCTTCATCCAGATCGTTGGCATGAATAAGATAGTAGCCGCCGAGTTGTTCGCTCGTTTCCGCGAACGGGCCATCGGTGACGATCCGCTTCCCACTACGGATCCGAACGCTCGTCGCCATCGCCACCGATTGCAACGGCGACGCACCAATATACTGCCCCTTGGCGTGCAATTGATGGCACAACTCGACCGACTCGGTCATACATTCTTCGCGTTCGCCTGCGGCATAGGCGTTTTCATTCGTGTAGATCAGCATCATGTATTTCATAGCGACTTCCTTAAATTTTCCGTCGGTAGGTTGCGGTCATGAACGAGTGCCACTTTCCATCGTCGTCTTGTAACTCGGATCGCATGATCCAGCGATCGCCGTTCTCGATCTCGATACTGTCCCGATATTTTGCGGTGCCGGTGCCCGTCATCTTTGGACCTTCCGAATCGAGTGTGAGAACGCGACCGGCTTCATCGAGCGTTCCGGCGTACGGCCAGAAGTGCGACATCATCGACGCGACGAACGACCCCACGAATTGCTTGTTCTGCGTATCGTAGCCGAGCGTCATCATTCCGTTCCACGGGCCATTTTCCGGGCAGACGCCGTGGCTCTCGGCGAGCAACCACATGCCGCCCAGCGACCGGGCAGCCATCTGTCCTGGCGTCGTTTGCGCCGGTTGATCCGGTGCCATCTGGCACACCGATTCGTACGACCACTCGCCGATGAGTCGGTCGAGCCACTGGTGTTCCGCTTGCGGTTTTGCAAACATCACTTCGCTCCTGAAAAGTACAGTTACTGAAACGAATTTATCGCATCAACGGACGGTTCAGTTCGGTTTGCCACGTGGCGGGATCGGCGCTCGCTTGCGGGCCGGTGACGTAACATTCCCAGAGGTCTTCGGCAGGCGCGTGGCCGTTCGTGGCGATCCATTCCGTGAACGTGCCCCACGCATCGGGCAGCCCTTCGTACGGCCCGCGGTAACCGGTACGTGCCACTTTCATTGCGGGCCATTCGCTCGGCTTCATGCGGCCCGCTGCGATGACCGGAGTGGCGATGGCAACGCCGACTTCAAAATCAAAGATGCCTGGGGTGATCTTCAAATGGTGCGCAAACACCGGTCCGGCCGGACTGATTCCCTGTGCCGCAAGCACGGACATGAGTTCGCCGACTGCCGGCCCGAACGCCGTCATCATCTCCGCACGCGGAATCGTAAGGCGAATGATTGCCGTTTGTTGCGCGACTGTTTGCGCGATGTGTGGTGCGTCGATCACGATAAAGCTCCTTTCGTACAAGGGTTCTCAGCGTTTACACAGCCACCGTTACCATCCAGCCGACGCCGAAGCGATCGGTGACCATGCCGAAGCGCGGCGACCAGAAGGTTTTGCCCAATGGCATCGTTACCTTTCCCCCCTCGGATAGTGCGGCGAAGGCGCGGTCGGCCTCGACTTCCGTCGCTACCGAAAGCGAGAGCGAAAAACCGGCGAAGCTCGAAACTTCCGCCCCACAACCGTCGGACGCCATCAGCGTGGTTCCGCCGATGCGGAAGGTCGCGTGCATGACTTTGTTTTCAAAGCCCGGTGGAATCGCTCCGGGCGGCATCGGATCCGGGCTGTCCTTGAAGTGCATCATCATGTCCACTTCCGCGCCGATGGCGGTGCGGTAGAACGCGAGTGCCTCTTCGCAACGACCGCCGAAGAAGAGGTAAGTACCCGTCCAAGATCTATTCCGTGTATTCGACATTTTCTGTAAGTTAATGAGCACTTCAGGGAAGAGGTGGCTATGGCTACGGAATTGGTGGTA
>JAYVQG010000099.1:0-9541 GCA_043757025.1 Limnoglobus sp. | reverse complement strand
TGATTCCGAAATCGGGAATGATTCCAGGGATGGGTGGGTGGGTAAGTGGTGGAATCATTCCCTGCTACCCAAAATCGCCGCAATTGAAACCAGGCCATAATTCGCGACTCCAACTCGGCAATGCGTGCCGCTTTTACGTCTAACTCGCGGATCATTTTATCCGCGAGAACGGCAATCGCTTCGGGCAAGTGCGATTGCAATCCGCTAGGTATCGTAAGCATAAAGCGACCCAATCGAGCTAAAATGGTCCTGGAAGACGTTTTGACGCTTTGGCCAAAATACAGTTTACCGTATTTAACGCCGCCTTGGCCTATTGGCGCTCCAGCATCAGGCTCTGTGGCGACATTTGGCAAGGAATTCCGACTTAATCGACCTTCATATGCCTTGCTGCCGATGCTGGCGAGGCAGGCAGCCTCGCCAGGGCCTGTAATTTCGCCGCGGGCGGAGCAAGGTCGGCAACCATCGTGTAGCACTGTAGGCCCTCCAGAGATTCTGCGTAAAGCCCGCGATGCACGACGACGTCGGTGCCTTAGGGTGGCCGCTTCCGACGATGCGGTTCAGCGCGGTAAACCCTGCGGCAAAATACTCTTTGCCGAAGCTGTCGAGGATTTCGTGCGACGCTACGAATACGCACGCCGCTTTTTTCCCGGTACGCAAATCGATGTCGGCCAGCACGTTGTTGGCGAGCTCCTCGCGGATCTTCGTCGAGATATCCGCTGGACTCGATATCGCCGCCACATCGAAGTCCGCCGAACCCATCACCACAATGCCGCTGTCGAGCAACTGAGCGAACTCGGCGCGGTCGAATGTGATGTGCTTCGACTTGGTCGCCGCCAATTGGTTGAACAAGTGAAACAGCGAACTCACCAGTTCGTTGCTCATCGGCAACAAGCGACTCATCGGCGGAGAATACAAGTCGTGTCGCGAAGTGTCGTGAGAATGTCGCCAAATGACAAAGAATGGTTTTTGAGCCTCCGCAATTCCGACTTACGTCGATTCCGGGATGTCCACTTCGATAATCGGTGCGGGTTTGTACGTCGACAAGATGCGACGGATTTCGATGAGGTCTTCGTCGCTGACGCCTTCGCGGCGATGGTAGCGGCGCTCGAGCGCTTCGAGGAGCGTTTCCCACATGTCGCCCGCCGGGTCAGATGCATCGCTCGGGGCGGCCGGAACCTGTACACGCTTGCTTCGCGATTTCCAACACCCAAGACGAGAATCCATGTGAAGTCGGATCGTCGGGCGTAACGACCGTTATCTCGTAAATGAGCGGGGTACAAATCCACGCTTCGTACGGATCCGGCGCATTGATGAGGCTCGCATTGACGAAGCTCACCGGCACATCGATAACCTGAAGCTCATCCAACGCGGAACATGAGAATTCAATCGAACGGCGGACGCGGGAGTGGATGGCGAATGGGCCATCTCCATCTTGCATCGGTGTGTAGGCGTGATTCTCCATGTGGAGGCCCATCACCTCGTCACGCACAAACAGTAACACACCTTGCTCGACTGGAAGTTGTTCGACAGTTAAGTCGCGCCCCGGCACTGCAACGGCTACCGCTCCGAAGTCGAGGTCTTCGACGAGGGCTGTCGGCCAACGTTCGAGGATCGATGCGAGTACGCGGGCGAAAACCACGCGCGGCTGCTCGAACGTGAAAATCACCAAGTCGCAGCCGGTTATCTCCATACGATCGCTTCCAGGTATGCAACTTCGCTTTAAATCGGTTCCGGGATGTCGACTTCGACGATTGGCGCGGGTTTGTACGTCGACAAAATGCGGCGGATTTCGGTGAGGTCTTCGTCGCTGACGCCTTCGCGGCGATGGTAGCGGCGCTCGAGCGCTTCGAGGAGCGTTTCCCACATATCGCGCGGCACGGGATTGAGGCGTCGCCAGTTCTCGCGGCGTTTCGCTCGCGTTTTGAATTCCCACTTACGGGCGAACATTTCGACCGAAACGAATCGTCGTTCGCCGGTTTCGGGGTCGGTATCGGTCCACTGTACATCTCTGCTCATTATAATCAGCATATTGGCCGCACGCGGGTGCGGCGCATCCAGTCGAGGATTCCGACCCGAAACATGAAAAATCGATTCCAAACACTCGATCAGCACCAAACGGGATTGGCGAACCAGCTATCCGTGAAACCGAGTCTCGGCGTCACGGCGGATTCAGGCAGAAGGGCGAGCTTTTTACGAAGGCGAACTTGCCAGTGCGCCGCCCAATCGACCACATCGGGAATTCGTTTGAGCATATGGTACAGGATCAAGAGCGTCATGGTGATGCGTTGGTTATTGATAAGGTGAGGTGGTCGCCAAGCATTTCCAGCAGGAATCTCTGCGGGAGACGTCCAAAGCCGATCCCAGAGCCGTCCATGATGGGCGCAGACATTTCGAGCCACACTGAGGTGGTGAATCCAACTCACAAGGTTTCGATTTTGAAGCCCATAGCGTGAAGCGATCGCACGTTGATCGGGGCTGATCATGCCATCGATCATTCGCGAGACGCTTCCGAACGACATGACTTCCGATAGCGTCCAAATCGGCAGATCGCCATTAGTGGACTGGGTGTAACTTCGACGGAAATGTTCCACGAACGGTTCTTTGGAGTGATAAACACTCTCTCGGAGCCGCGTGATCCAGGCGGCGTGGTCGAATGTTTGGCGAGGGTCTTTGCTACGTATTTGAGGCCGTCGGTAGAAGTTGACAGGATCGGTGTGCCCGAATGCCCCGTATTTTTCTCCGAGATGGTGGGCAACCGTTGTGCGGATGTCGATCTCTAAAACTTCTAACGCTTCACTTGCGAGATCTCGGATAGTAAAGCCGAAATCGTAAGCGGCCCGAAGTTGCTCGAAAGTGGTACCGAGGGTAAAACTATGGCGTTGATTGGGAATCTCGAACGCGAGGCAATAACCGCTCAGGCGGTAATAGTTGACGTGTGCCAAGTATTGCGCTGCTGCCGCCGGATCGCTCACGACCAACCCACGATTGACCAATTGTTGGACGAGATCGGCGTGTGAAAGCCAAGGCTTTTTGTAAGGAGTCAAAGGCATGCTTGTGTTTTAGTGACTTGTCAGGCATACCAATCGAAAGAGGTAGCGGTTTTACCGCTACCTCCCATGACCACTGTGTAAGTACCTGCCCATGATGCTCATTGCCCTTGCGGACTAGAGGAGCGACAGGTGTGTTGAAATTAGTATCGTCTTTTTGTTGTCGGAAGTCAAGCCCGGCACGCGAAACGGTCGACTCTGCACATCTCTGCTCATTATAATCAGCATATTGGCCGCACGCGGGTGCGGCGCATCCAGTCGAGGATTCCGACCGATATGCTCATTCTCGAAGGTTCGAAGTCGGCGATTTATAGCCTCGCATTCACACCCGATGGCGAACGATTCGCGGTTGGTACGAAGGAAGGCCTCGTCGAAGAGTGGACGATGGAAGGCTGCCTCGGCCCGATCCTCAACACGGCCAAACTCTCGCACGACACCCTGCCGCCCGTTCACGCGATTCGCTACGATTCGACCGGCAAGAAACTCGCCATCGGTGGCGTACTCGGGTGGTTCGGCGCGGTCGCCATCAACGAGAATTTCCCGCGTAAGTTCATCAGTTTCGATGTCACGATCGATCGCCCCGTGACGAGCATCGAGTTTCTTTCGGATACACTCGTCTGCGTCGGGCACGGCAGCCGAACTAGCGATGCGGGCGGTTCGTTCGAGCTATGGGACTGGAAAGACGAACTCGATGTGCGACCGCCGCCGTTCCGCGAAGCGCTCGGCGTCCGCGCCGTTGCGACGCACCCGAACACGCAAACCGTCGCGTGGTCGACGGGCCACAAGAAGCTCACGATCTGGAACATCTCGAAGCCAGACCAGACGCACATCTCACTGACGCACACTAGCCCGAGCATCAGTTTCCACCCCGATGGCACCGCACTGGCTGCCGCTATCGAGTGGGGATTCGGTGCATTCGACATCGTCAAACGGCAACAGCGTTACTTGATGACGGGACACAAAGGCCGCGTCACGACGATCGCGTACAGCCCCGATGGCAAGACGATCGCCACGGGGAGTTGGGACCAAACCGTGCGGTTGTGGGATGCGGCGAGCGGCAAGGAAATCGCCTGTTACGATTTTGGAATTGGCCGCATTTACTGCCTGACATATGCCCCCGATGGCCTGCGAATTGCGGCCGCCGGCGAGAAGGGCACTATCGCCATTTGGGATGCCGAGTAACCATGACGCACCGACCGATTTACCTCGATTACAACGCAACGACGCCAATCGACCCTGCAGTTGTCGAGGCGATGTTGCCGTACTTTCACGCCGAGTTCGGCAACCCATCGAGCACGCACGCTTATGGCAAAACGGCGCACGTCGCCATCGAAGTGGCCCGTGCGCAGGTTGCGAATCTGATCGGTGCGGCACCGGATGAAATCGTCTTCACCGGCGGCGGTTCGGAGGCGAGCAATCACGCGATCAAGGGCGTCTGCCTGTCGCGGCCGCGCGGCCTGTTCGCTAAGCTGTTCGGCTCCGGTGGCACGCACATTATTACCAGTGCCGTCGAACATCCGGCGACATCCGCACCGATCGAATTCCTTCGCAAACTCGGTGCGTCGGTCACCGTGCTGCCCGTCGATTCGACGTGCCGCGTCGATCCGGATGCCCTGCGAAACGCGATCCGCCCGAACACGCGGCTCGTCAGCATCATGCACTCGAATAACGAAGTCGGCACGCTGATGCCGATCCGCGAACTCGCACAAATCGCCCGCGCCGTCGGCGTGTTGTTTCACACCGACTGTGCGCAATCGCTCGGGAAGGTACCCGTGGACGTCAGTGAACTCGGCGTCGATTTGCTGACGATTGCGGGGCACAAACTCTACGCGCCGAAGGGGATTGGCGCACTTTACATTCGGCGTGGCGTGGTGCTCGAATCGCTGATTCACGGTGCGGGGCACGAAAGCGGCCGGCGGGCGGGCACCGAAAATGTGCCGTACATCGTCGGCCTCGGCGTTGCCGTCGAGATCGCTTCGCGATTGAAACCCGAAGCCAAACTGAAGCACCTTCGCGACCGTCTACACAATGCCCTCGGCGACCGCGTCGCGTTGAACGGCCACCCGACCGAGCGTTTGCCGAACACGCTCAACGTGAATTTCCACGGGCAAATCGGCGCGGAACTTCTGGCGAAATTGCCGGGATTGGCCGCGAGCACCGGCTCCGCGTGCCACGAGGGGCAAATCACACAGTCGGCGGTGTTGTGTGCCATGGGTGTGTCACCCTCGCTCGGTCGTGGCGCGGTTCGGCTCACCGTCGGCCGCTGGACAACAGAAGCCGAGATCGACGTAGCCGCAGAAATGCTCTGTCGAGCCGCACGGTAATTTTCGCCACATTCATCGGGGAAACCATCATGACGAACCGCATCCGCCTCGGTCTGGATTCGCTCGAAACGCGAACGGTGCCGACGATTGTGCCACCGGGTTTTAACGTATCGGTCGTGGCCACCTCGATGACCTCGCCGACGGCGCTCGTCGAAGCGCCCGATGGGCGTTTGTTCGTAGCCGAACAGCGCGGCGTGTTGAGGATTATCGACGACACGGGACTGTTGCCGACGCTTGCGCTCGATCTCACGAGTCGGATCAACGACCAAGGCGAACGCGGTCTACTCGGGTTGGAACTCGATCCGAACTTCACCGCGAACGGTTATATTTATCTCTATTACACAAGGGCGAACCCGCTCAATAACCGCGTCAGTCGCTTCAGTGTCACCGGTAACACGATCGATCCGAATTCGGAATTGGTGCTCGTCGATCTCGATCCGATATTTGCAACGAACCACAACGGCGGCGCGATCCACTTCGGTGGCGATGGCAAGCTATACATTGCCGTCGGCGAAAACGCAAACCCACCGCAATCGCAGTCGCTGACGACGCGACACGGAAAGATCCTGCGGATCAATTCCGACGGCACGATCCCCACCGACAACCCCACCACGTTTGCCGGAATTTCGGGCACAACGACGGGCGTGAATCGTGCCATATACGCGGTCGGGTTTCGCAACCCATTTACCTTCGCGGTGCAACCGGGCACGGGGCAGATTCGCATCAATGATGTCGGCCAAAATGCCTTCGAGGAAATCGACAATCTGGCCGCGGGAGCGAACTACGGCTGGCCGACGACTGAGGGCGATTTCGACCCCGTCACGTTCCCGAATTTCACGCGACCGATCCACAATTACGCGCACGGTTCGGGTACCGACAAAGGGTTCGCCATTGCGGGCGGAGCGTTCTACAACCCGCCGACGACGAGCTTCCCGAGCCAATACGTCGGCGATTATTTCTTCGCGGATGTCGTCAACCGCTGGATCAACGTCTACGACGCGACGACGAAAACCGTTACGAATTTTGCGAGCGATGTGGACACAGGCGGCATCGTCGATGTCGACGTGATTGCCAGCGGCGATATTCTGTTCGTCGCGCGCGGTTCGGGTAGTCCGGGTATCGGCACGGTCTATCGCATTCGATCGACGACCGCGCCGGGCATCGCGACCGACCCTAGCGATACGACGATTCGCCCTGGTGAAACAGCCACTTTCACCGTGAACGCGAACGGCGGGCAGCCACTGACATACCAATGGCAGCGGAACCGCATCGACATTCCCGGCGAGACGCTGCCCACGCTCGCGCTGGCGAATCGGCAACTGACCGATAGCGGAACGACGTATCGCGTCGTCGTGCGGAACGGCACGGGCAGCGCGACGAGCGCCGAAGCGACGCTGGTCGTCACCACCGATTTACCGCCGACGCCAACGATTCTCACGCCCGTGGTTGGGACGCGATTCGTCGCCGGGCAGACGTACGCATTTTCGGGTTCTGCCACCGATGCCGAAGATGGCGCACTACCTGCAAGCGGCCTCAGTTGGCGCGTCGATTACTTCACCGGTTCCGCACCGGCGCGGCCATTCGTACCCGAAACGAAAGGCATCACCAGCGGCACGTTCACGATCCCAACGATCACGCCGTACACCGCCGCCGATGTGTTCTACCGCGTCAACTTGACCGCCACCGACTCGTTCGGCAACAAGACCACCACCACCCGCGACATCCTGCCCACGACCGCCACGGTTCGCGTGCTGGCGTCCGCCGGTTCGGGACTGACACTCGATGGTCAGCCGATCGTTACGCCGCACGAATTCGTCGGCGTCGCCGGGATCGAACGGCAACTCGTTGCGGCCAGCACCATCGCGTCGAACGGCTTACCGCTGACGTTTCAAGGTTGGTCCGATGGCATCACCACGCCGAGCCGCAAATTTATTACACCCACAGTTGCGACTACCATTCGTGCGAATTACACCGCGCCACGCACGTTTGCGGTCGGTTCCCAATCGACGGTGCGAATCGTCGATGCGGCCACGACGAAAGCGTATCGCTCGTATGATCTCGCTGCGGAATCGCGCGTGGCCACGGCGGACGTGACCGGCGACGGCATCGCCGATACCATCGTCGGCACGGGGCCGGGGGGTGCGACGTTCGCCACGATATTCGACGGCGCAACGGGTGCCATCGTGCGAACGATCGCCGCGTTCGAGCCGACGTTCACGGGTGGCCTCTTCGTGTCAGCCGGTGACGTTGATGGCGATGGTATCGCGGACATCGCCCTGTCAGCCGATGAAGGCGGCGGGCCGCGCGTGACAGTTTATCGCGGCAACTCGGAAGTCGTGCTGGCCGATTTCTTCGCGATCAACGACATCGATTTTCGCGGCGGGGCGCGTGTGGCCATCGGCAACCTCAACGGCGATTCACGTGCAGACCTCATCGTCACGGCGGGATTCGGCGGCGGACCAAGGATCGCCGGTTACGACGGCGCAGCACTCGCAAGTGGGAAGAGTGTGAAGCTGTTCGGCGATTTCTTCGCGTATGAATCTTCGCTGCGAAATGGCGCATATGTGGCAGTCGGCGACATCGACGGCGATGGCCGCGGCGACTTGATCTTCGGGGCGGGGCCAGGCGGCGGGCCGCGAGTTCGCGCTCTGAACGGCGCAGATTTACTGTCGTCGAACACGCAAACGACGCTCGCGAATTTCTTCGCCGGCGACATCGCCGCACGTGGCGGCATCCGCGTGGCCACGACCGATGCCGACGGCGACCGCTTCGCCGACATCGTCGTCGGCACCGCCCCCGGCACGCCTTCGCGCGTCATCGTCTATCGCGGTGCATCGGCATCGGGCGGCACATTGACAGAGTTACAAAACGTGCTCACTAGCGACGAAAGCAACCTCGGCGGCGTGTATGTCGGGTAAAACTCTCTACATCAGCTCGCGGATCGGGCTACCGCCGTTGAGCATCGGCATTGGCCGACCGGTGCCATCGGGGAAACTCGTGTTCGCGTAATCGATGTGCAGGTGCTGGAACACCGTCGCCCAGAGGTCTTCCGGGATCATCGGGCGATCCTTCGGCACCTCGGCTTTGCTCGTCGTCGAGCCGATCGTTTGCCCCATCTTGAATCCGCCACCGGAAAGCAGCATCGACATCGCCATCGGCCAGTGATCGCGGCCCGGTTGCATGACGCCCGTCTGAGTGCCTTTCGAATACTCGACCTTCGGCGTGCGGCCGAACTCACCGGTGACGACGAGCAGCACACGCTTGTTCAAGCCGCGGAGATGAAGATCTTCGACGAGTGCGGAAATCGCCTGATCGAAGAAGCCGAGCTTGTACTGCGTGTCCTCGAAGATGTGGCAGTTCACGGCGTGCGAATCCCAGTTGTAACTGTGGTTCGATTTCGGCTGCACGCCCGGCGGCGTCGGGTTCTCCATCACCATCGTCACCCAGTTCGCGCCGTGTTCGACGAGTCTCCGGGCGAGTAACGCACGCTGGCCGTAGCGGTGCATTCCGTAGCGTTCGCGGAGCTTTTCGGGTTCCTTCGAGAGATCGAAGGCATTGCGTGCGGTGTCTTTCGTAACGAGTTCGAGCGCCCGACTCCGGAGTGTATCTTGTGCGGCGGCGTTGCCGGTGCGGTCGCCGACGAGCGGCTTGTTGAACTGCGATAACAGCGCCAGCCGGTCGGGGAGTTTCTCGGCGAGGCCGGGCAACATCGTGAGGTTCTGCACGCCGAACTTCGCATCGGCGGGGTCGCCAGCGAGCATGAACGGGTGCGTATTCGTGCCCAAATATGATGAGCCGAAGCTAAACGTGTCGATCCCCTGTCGACCGCCATCGACACCGCAAACGTAGTTCGGCACACCCGCGGATCGTACCGGAAGCATCTTCGCTGCCATCGAGCCGACCATCGGGTAATCGTTGATGAAGCCGGTCGGTTGCAGCGGATCGCGGCCCGTCAGGAACTTCTTGTGCCCGCCGCCGTGGTCGGCGAACTTGTGCGCAATCGAGCGAATAATCGCGTATTTGTCGGCGTTCTTCGCGAGTTGCGGCAAGTGTTCGCAGATCTGAATCCCGGTCACGTTCGTGGGGATCGGCTTGAACGCCCCGCGAAACTCCGCCGGTGCGTCCGGCTTCATGTCGAAGGTATCTTGGTGCGGTGGCCCACCTGGGAGC
>JAYVQG010000098.1:0-9576 GCA_043757025.1 Limnoglobus sp. | reverse complement strand
TAGTCAAGTGATAATGCAACCATAACGCACCTCGCCGAGCAGATAATTCACGCGACACCTACAGATACATCGCAGTGAACAAATGTCAATTAAATCCGGAATGATTAGCCGCGCCGCGGGCGGCTTTGCGCAGCGAAGCGCGTGCGCGTCACCCATGTGAAAATCGCGTTGCGATCCGATACGCCGTGCCCACGCGCTTCGCTCCGAAGACTACGCGGCGCGGCTAATTGGGGACGAGAATCGCTGGGTGGTTGGGAAAGCAAGAAAATTCTTGACACGATATTCCGATGTTCGATATTATCTCATCTGTGGATTCAGAATCAATTGTTTATCTCATGTAGGGATTGGGATAAACACCTGTTCGGCGGCAGGGGGGCGTTGAGGCGTGCGGTTCTTCACGATGGCGTGGTGGTGCGGTACCCAGACCGACGACGCGGGCGACCCATTGGCCGCCTACGCCGCGCATCTGGCCGCCGTGCGTGACCACCTGCCGCCGGACCTGCTGGCAACCGAAGAGTCGGTGTCCCTGCACGACACCCGCCTCCGGGAGTTGCGGTTGGCTGATGGCTCGCTGTTGCTGAGGCTGGATAGCTATGCCGGCGACGAACGGCTGACGCTCACCTACACCGGCGTCGAGCGGTTCGAGAGCGCCGCCGACCCGAAGGTTTGCTTGGGTGGCCCGGCCGGGTACGGTGATCTCGGGTATTGCGAGGTGGATGCGTTGCCGGGCGGGACGTTCGAGCACCGCCTGCTGTTCTCAACCGGCATTGAGTTGGCCGTGGTGTTTCGCGGGTTCCGGCTCCAGCAAGCAAGGCCCGCCGAACTAGGGGTTGCAGATGACCGGGGACCTCAGTCGTCGTAATGTTGGTTTCAGTCAATGCGCCCCGGCACCTGAGCTTTAGCGGTCGGCGACGGAGGGCTTGTACAGTGGAAGTCGCGGGCTTGACGGCGTTCTGGGTGCGGTCGCCGGTTCCGCACGCCCCGCTCGGGTTCGGGGTAACCGCGTGGTCGCTCGGCGACGCGCTCGGCATCATCCGCGCCCTCGACTACGGCCGGTACCTGCCCGGCGACTTGGCCGGGGTCTGGATCACCGAGGGCGTCGCCGTCGCGGGGCTGGACCAGACACACGTGGTCACCAACATGGGGCCGATCGCGGTGCGGGGCATGTGGTACCCGTTCGTAGCGGTCGGCGTCCCCCGGTGGGCCGAGGAACGCCTAACAAGGCTCTGCAGCGAAAAGCAGGGGCCGGACTGCTTTTCGTGAGTATGTTGTCCCTCGCGGCCCCGCCGCTGAGCTTAGTCGTTCGGCGGCGGAGGGGCGTTCTGGTGGCGGAGGTCCCGGGTAAACTTGCAGCGTGGTTCTCGAATGTGTAGATGGCCGCCATCCTGCGTCCCTCCTGGTTAGCGGAGATTACGACATGGCTAGATGCACAGCACCAGTAAGAGGCCATCACTCAGCAAGCGCCGCAGCGAACTGCCCTGCATGCGCTGGCCGCTCTAGCGGCTACAGCGGCTACGGGTCGCCCTCGTCCTACTCCTCGTCGGGTAGTAGCGGGGGTGGCCGGAGCAGCGGCGGCGGATCTAGCGGCAGCACAAGGCCGCGCTGGTCGCCAGCAGGTTCATCTGTGGCGTACACGCCTGCCGAGGTGCGGACGCTTACGCCGATCCGCGAAACCGTCGAGAAGCGAGCGTCCCTGCCCGAGCTTCGGGACGTCTTTCTTTGCCATGCGTGGGACGACCGGGTAGGAACCGCCAAGGAGTTGCACGATCTGCTCGAGTCACGCGGTGTCTCGGTCTGGTTCAGCGAGAAGGACGTCGCCCTCGGCACGCCGTTGCTCCGCGAAATCGACAAGGGACTAGCGAAGTCGCGAGTAGGGATCGTGCTGGTGACCCCTGCTCTACTGAAGCGAATCGCAGGAGCTGGTATCGCCGAAAAAGAGCTATCGGCACTCCTAGCGCGTGACCAGCTCGTTCCCATTGTGCACAACACGACCTATGAGGCACTCCGCGACATCAGCCCCCTGCTCGGCTCGCGAAGCGGCCTGAACACTGCAGAAGATACGATGGCAAATATCGCGGCCAAGCTTGCTGAGCTGGTTGCCCCCTTGACTCTGTTGTCCCCTCAAGACGCCAGACCCCAGGAACGTTAGGCGAGCCTAAGTCGTGATCTGCGTTGCATTTGCGACTGGAAATTTGCTCTCGGATCGCAGCCTCTCCGCAAACCGTCCTGAGGAAGTTTCCAGCAGTCAGATTCCGCTGCGATGTCACAGATCGATCCGCTTCCGATGATCGATTACGAACTCCTCTTCGCTTTTCTGCGGGCTGGTTGTCCCAACCGCGAATGTTGCCGAGGCTCCTGCGTCAGAAGTCTCACGACTTCGACTACGATGAAATGCTACTTCTTCGACTTGGCCTCGAACTCCTTGATGTACTTTTCTGGCTCGTCTTTGAAGGCGTCGCGGCAGCCGGAACAGCAGACGTAGTAGGTTTTGCCGTTGTGCGACACGGTCGTGCTGCCGCGGCCGCCGCTGACGATGCATTCCGGCCCCATCGGTACGTCCGCGAACGCCACGCCGTCTTTCGTGGCTCCCACCTGATACTTCCGAACGAACGTCGTCGCGCCCTCGACCTTCGTTTCAAACCGGTACAAATATCGGTTGTGGTGGAGCAACGTGAACACCAACCGTTCGCTTTCCTTGGTTTTGTCGTCGATTCGTTCGAGCGTCAGGATCGTCTCTTTGGTTTTTCCAATTGCAACTGTGCCGGTGAACGTGACGCTGTCGCCCTCGGCGGTCTTGGCAATCAGCTGATACGTCTTCTTATCGACGAGGTAGCGGAGTTCGCTCTGCGTGTAGAACTTGCCTTTGTCAATGGCGGCCTTCAGCCACACATCGTCGCCTTTGAACTGCCATTCCCAGGCGATCGTTTCGGTCCAGAACGTCTTCTCTTTGGCGGGACGAACGGCCTCCTGAGTGCCGGTGCCTTTCCAGGAACCGACGACGAGATTGAACGCCTTGAGCGCGTCCTTGGCCGTGGCCGGCGCGGGGGTCGGGTCGGCACCCACCGATGCGATCGCGAGAGCCAACCAGCACGAAAGCGTCGTCATCGTTGCCCTCCGGAAAGCGGGAGAATGTCGTCGTTGGAAAGCCTCACGGCTTGCCGCGTTTGCTCCGTCGAGCGAGCTTGGGCGTATTCAGTTCCTGCGTGGGGTTGGCGTTGGCACTCGGTATCGCAGGGGCAGTTTGCAATCGGGCCGCCGCGTCGGCGGCGAGCGCCAGGTAGCGCGTCTGGCTGCGGACGAGCGTCTCGCCGTCCTTCGGTTTCACGCGAATGTAGCGGCCGTCGGATTGCAGTTCGCGTGCCTTCGTGTTGTCCATGAGTGTGATTTTGAGCACTTCCTCGATCATTCGCAACTTCAAGTCGGGCTGCAAGATCGGGAACACGACTTCGACGCGGCGACTGAGGTTGCGGTCCATCCAGTCGGCGCTGCCGATGTACACTTCGGGGTCGCCGAGGTTCTCGAAGTAAAAGACGCGACAGTGTTCGAGGAAGCGGTCGATCACGGAGATGACGCGGATGTTCTCGCTGACGCCGGGGATGCCGGGCCGCAGTGCGCAGATTCCGCGGCAGGCAATGTCGATCTTCACGCCGGCTTGGCTGGCGCGGTACAGCGACTTCACGATCATCGGTTCGAGCAACCCGTTGATCTTCACCAGTATGCGTGCCTTCTTCCCCGCTTTGGCGTTCGCTGCCTCGCGATCGATCTTTTCCAGCATGAAGTTCTGCAACCGCGACGGCGCGACGATCAGCTTGCGCCAGAGCGGGAGTTCGGCGTAGCCCGTCAGGTAGTTGAACAGCAATGCGACGTCGTCGGCGAAGTCGGTGTTGCACGTAAAGAAGCCGAGATCGGTGTAGGTGCGGGCCGTCTGCGGGTTGTAGTTTCCCGTGGCCAAGTGAACGTAGCGCCGGATCTGGTTGTCTTCGTCGAGCCGGACTACCGATGCGACTTTGCAGTGCGTTTTGAGGCCGATGAAGCCGAACACGACGTGGACGCCGGACTTTTCGAGTTCGCGCGCCCAGAGGATATTCCGCTCTTCGTCGAGCCGCGCTTTGAGTTCGATCACCGCCGTGACTTGCTTGCCGCGGTCGGCGGCATGTTGCAGCGCCCGCACGATCGGCGAGTCCGAACTCGTGCGGTACAGCGTCTGCTTGATGGCCTGTACGCGGTCGTCGTTCGACGCCATTTCGATGAAATCGACGACGTGCTTGAACGATTCGTACGGGTGATGGACGAGGATGTCGCGCGCGCGAATTGCGGCCCACATCGTCGGCGATTGCACGAACTCGCGGATGAGCGCCGGGACGAACGGCGGGTCGCGCAGTTCCGGAAAGCCGGGCAGGCCGCAAATTTGAAACAGCCCCGTCGGGTCGAGTTGGCCCGTCACTCGCGTGACGTCTTCGGGGTGCAGGTCGAGCGCGGCCGTCAGGAATTGTTCGAGGTCCAATGGGGCCGTCGATTCGAGTTCGAGCCGCGACGCATGGCCGCGACGCCGCCGCTTCACCGAGTCTTCGATCGCACGCAACAGGTCTTCGATTTCGTCTTCGTCGATTTCGACTTCGCTATCGCGCGTCACTCGAAAGACGTAGGCCTCACCGAGTTCCATGCCGGGAAACAAGTCGATGAGGTGCAGTCGAATCACATCTTCGAGCGGGCAGTACAGGTGAATCGGCGGGCGAGGTTGCGCCTCCGTGGCGGGGCCGACCGGCAGGGGAACGAATCGCGGCAACACGCCCGGCACTTGCACCACCGCGTAAAGCTGGTCCGGATCGCCGGGGCGACGTAGCAACACCGCGATGTTCAGCGACTTATTCAGAAGGTGCGGAAACGGGTGAACGGGGTCGATCGCCAGCGGCGTCAGCACCGGGAAGAACTTCTCGCGGAAGACATCGCGCAGGTGGCGTCGGTCGTCTTCGCTCAACTCGCGCATCGGCCGGATGACGATGCCGTGTTCCGCGAGTGCGGGTAGCAGTTCGGTTTGCAAACAGCGGTACAGTTCGTCGACCATACCGCGAACGACTTCGGCGATTTTTTCGAGTTGCGAATTCGGTGCGAGCCGGTCGCCACCGGAACTATGCGCGATCGACGCTTGGACTTTCTGTTGCAGTCCGCCGATGCGAACCATGAAGAATTCATCGAGATTCGAGCCGAAGATCGCGAGGAATTTCAGGCGTTCGAGGAGTGGCACCGAGGGATCTTGCGCTTCTTCGAGGACGCGACGGTTGAATTCGAGCCAACTCAATTCCCGGTTGATGTACAACGCGGGGTCATCCAAATTCACGCTCATCGCCAACCTCCGGACTATGCAGGAACGCATATCTTACGGTTGTAAACGTTCGAGTGACGCCACGAACGAAAATGCGAGGGCATATGCCCTCGCATTTTCGTTCGTGGCCGCGTGGCTTACGATTCCTTCTTAGTCTCGGTCTTCTTTGGCTCGACCTTAGGCTCGACCTTCTTAGGCTCGACCTTTGGCTCTTCGGCTTTTGGCATCACCTTTGGCTCGACGGCCATTGGGCTGATGACGATCGGTGCGCCGGCGGTGGCACAAGGATCTGTCACGACATGCTGACCGGCGTAGTGTGCATCGGAAGGCGTGCAGCACTCTGGCGTTGCCACTGGAGCGGAGCCGTGGCAGCTGCTGCCGCCCTTGTGCATGCGTCCTTTGAGCTTCGCGAACAGGCCACCACCGTGGCAGCCGCTGGCTGGTGCCGAGCCGTGGCAGCTAGCCACGGGAGCGCCGTGGCAGCTAGCCACTGGTGCCGAACCGTGGCACGATGCACGCTTGCCGCCGAACGAAGCCGCGTCACCCGAGGTGGCGACTGCCATCATCATGACCATACTGTACATAGCGTTCCGAACCTCCAACGATGTTGTGGACCCTGTTAGTTGAGCGACGTGCTCAGTTCATCCAGGGAATCAGCTAATACACCACATTGGGTAAGCTGGTATAAAAGGATCGTAGTTGCAGGTTAAACGCACGTCAACGTTAATTTGGGCATTCTGGGTCGGCTTCCCGCGGTTTTTTCGCTCGTTAGGTTCGGTCGTACCGGGAAAATCACCAACGCGAATCGAATCGGATAGTTGCATTCCATGCCTGTCGGGCGGGGATCGGGTATCTTAAACCATCGGCAGGGACGGCCGCACGGCCTCTGCTCGCACCTACGCGGAGACGCCTTCATGGATCGAGACTGCCTGCCACTTCCCGATCCGCGCTACGTCTATCGAGTCGGCCTCATCGGTATGGCTCTCTGTGCCATCGCAGCGATCTACGGCTTCGCGATGGATCAAGCGGGTCACGGAACGCCATCGTATTTTTACACCACGAAACGGTTGGTACTCGTTGCCATCGGTACTCTGACGGTCGGTGCCGCGATCTCGCTTCGACCGGGGCTGTCGTTAATCTGGCTGATCGCGGCGGGGGCGGCGTTGCTTGCCAGTATCGGGTTGCCGCAACACTGGGACTCCGCACGGATGCTCGCACGGGTGATGGTCGTCGTTGCGGTCATCGCTTCGGCACTGATTGCTGCGTCGAGGTCGGTTCGCTACTGGATCATTTCCTTCGTGGCGCTCTTTCACTTCGGCGGTATCTTCACTGCAACATCGTGGCCGAACCCGACGCCGTGGCTGACGCAACAGGTTGGCACCCGGATTTATCTGCCGTACCTGACCTTCATGTATCTCAAGAACGCCTACCACTTCTACTCGCCGGATCCTGGACCTGCGTCGCTGCTGTTTTGCCTCGTCACGTTCGAGCACGACCAGGAATTCGTTCATCCGAAGACGAAAGTATCGACGAAAACCTCGACGAAGTGGATCGCGTTGCCGAACCGCCAGACCGATTGGAAAGACCCGCTCGGTCTGGAGTACTATCGCCGTCTGTCGATCACGGAGCAGGTCAACGGCGTGTATCCGGAGGGCAACCTGCCGTCCGCCGAGAAGAAGCAGATCGAAGAACGTCGCAAGAAAGCCGACGCGGGGCTGTGGTCGAATTATCCGCAGATCCCGATCGCACCGGAGATATTTGAAGCGGTGCAGTATCGGATGCCGAACCCCGACACGGCACGGAATATGGTGCCTTCCTTTGCGGGGCACATTTTGCACAACGCCTCCGAACCGGGCCGCACCGCGAAGAGCGTGAAAATCTATCGCCTCGAACACAAGGTGACCACGCCGACGATATTCGCACAGGGGGCGAAGCCGAACCATCCGACGTCGTTCCGGCCGTTCTACTTCGGCGAATATGCACTCGATACGAAGGGCATTGCGCAACTCGTCGATACGCAAGATCCGTTGCTGTACTGGCTGGTGCCGATTCTGCCGATGGCCGTTCCGCCCAACAGCCCGAAGGGTACGGAAGACTTCAAAGACTACATGAGCATCCACGCGAAAACCAAGTTCGAGTGGGCCGAGCGGATGCCGTAATTGAAGTCGTGAGACTTCCGCTACGAAGAATTCTGGAATCGACCTCAATTTCCGATTGGCTTGCCATGACTTCGACACCGACATTACCTCCGTCTGCTCGCACGCGATGGTTCCAGTTTTGGTTCGCGGCAACCGACCCGACGATGCTCGGCTTCATGCGAATCATCACGGGGTTGCTGGTGCTGTACGTCCATTGTGCCTACACGACGGACTTGCAGAACTTCTTCGGCAAACATGCGTGGTACGGGCAGTATTACATCGACCGCGAACGCCACGAACTCCCGTGGGCGGTGACTCCGTTTTCCGGCGACACGGTATGGGACGACAATATCCACTCGGCACGGTTGCCGATTCAAACGCATCGCCGCGAAGTTTGGCTGAGCTACCTGAAAGCCTTACCCGTGCAGAAGGCAGCGCGGGAATCGGCGATGCGCTACCCGCGGCGCTTGCAGTACGAAAATGTGAACAAGTTCATCGGCATTCAAAGTGGCTTGGAGTATGCCAGTGGTTTGCCGCTCGACATGCTCGCACGTGCGGATCGCCTCAACGCGATGGTCGACATCAAATTGCGATCCAAGACCGGACTCGATAGCGTGCCGCCGCTGTTCGACACGCTCCCGCAAGAAGGGGCGAATAGCCGCAAGACCCTCCGCGAGGAGATCGAAGCGTTCGATGGGATCGTTCCGCGCGACGTTCTGCAACGGCAGTACATCTACGACCACTTCATCGAAATCCCTTACGATTCGCGAAAAGCACTCCTCGATTTCATCGTCGAGCTTCCCGAAGATCCCACCGAACGCGAGAAGTGGATCGATTACCTCGATTACTGGAACACCGAGGCCCGTAAGGTCCACTGGGTCGGGAGCGCGACGTTCTCTATCTGGTTTCACATCACCGATCCGACCGAGATGGCCATCGCGCACGCCGTGGTTCTGCTGATTCTCGCGATGTTCACGCTCGGCTTGTTCACCCGCGTGACTTCGGTGCTGACGTGGCTCGCCTGTGTGAGTTACATCCACCGCTCGCAGCAAGTGCTGTTCGGCATGGACACGATGATGAACATACTGCTGATCTATTTGATGATCGGGAACAGTGGCGGTGCGTTCTCGCTGGATCGACTGATCGCCCGGTATCGGGCAGCGCGGAACAGCCTCGCACGCAGTGGCAACATCGACGCGCCGACGGCGGCGTTCCTGGCGCGGCCGACGCCGACCGCCGCCACTGGCTTTGCCACCCGTATGATTCAGATTCACTTTTGCTTCATCTACATGGCCGCCGGGATGTCGAAACTGAAGGGCAGTATGTGGTGGAACACGAACGCCTACTGGGACACGCTCGCAAACCCCGAGTTCACGCTCGTTTACTTCGAGTGGTACGAGACGATGTTGCGTTGGTTGACGCACCATCGGGCGATATACTCGATTGCCGCCCATCTCGGTGTGATCTTCACGCTGTTCATGGAACTGTCGCTGGCGTTCCTCGTTTGGACGAAAATGCGGCCCTACATCGTCATCGGTGCGTTCCTGTTTCACCTCGGCATTTCGACCTTCATGGGGTTGAACATGTTCGCGTTGCTCATGCTGACGTTACTGTTGGCGTACCTGCCGCCGAACGTCATCCGCGACCAACTCCGTTCGGCCGCGATGGCCGTGCGAGTGTTGTTTCAATTCGATGGCACCTCGGCGAAACACCTGCGTGCCGCCGCACTGGTGAAGGCGATCGACGTCGATAATCGAGTCGATCTGGCGACGACAACGGGGCCGATTCGCGTGCAAATCGACGGCAAGCCGAGCACGGCAGCCGATGCCGAAGGTGCGATATTCGCGAACGTCGGCCCGTTACGCTGGATCGGCTTCGCTCGCAAAATCCCCATCATCGGCCCAAAGATCGCCGCGCTGTTCGTGCCTCGATGATGGCAACATGTTGTAAACGCGGGCGGCATTCTTGGAGTTGCGTTACGAGCTGGTAACGCTCTGTAAAGCCTGTGAAACGTAACTCGCACGATTGCTCGCGAATTTTCCGATTGCACTGGACGAATCGATTTTGCGACCTACGATCAAACAAGTCCCATCTCTGTACTTGGATGTCGCCCAA
>JAYVQG010000097.1:0-9599 GCA_043757025.1 Limnoglobus sp. | reverse complement strand
CCGACGCGGGAACCAAGGGCAAACTCGCGGACGACGACCCGGCGTGGCAAAAAGCCCAGTGGCAACCCAGTGCCATCGACCCCCCGCCGAAGCTGTGGGGCGGCGACCTTCCCGAGGGCACGCTGCCGAACGACGTCTGGGGTTTCACCGCCGACGGCAAACCAGCGGAATGGCCGCTGCGCTACAGCATCGCCCACTGGTCGCTGACGCTCAAAGACCTGAAGCCGGGCCACTACGAACTGCGAGTCCGCACCGTCGACAAAAACGGCTTCGCGCAACCGGAGCCGCGACCGCACCAGCGCTCGGGCAAGAACTTGGTGCCGTGCAAGCTGTTCGCGGTAAAGGCATGACCCGACGGCTGCACTGTACCGTTCGCGTTCATCATTCGGCGTCAAAGCTAAGGGCTTGCGATGTACCTGCATTCCAATCTTTCGGCGTTCCCAGCGATGCTGCTGGTCGGCGCTGCGCTCCTCGTTCCGGGGGAGTGCGTTCCCGCGGAACCGAAGCCGAAGGAAGCTCCAGCCCCGGCGCTTTTCCATCGGAATCGGGATCATTTGTGGAACCGCGTTCATGCGACCTTCTTTATCCGGATCGGGCCGGACGGCCGCAGCTATGGGGAAGACCGCTTGGAGCCACTCTTGTGGTCCCATTCGAAGTACCTGTTGGAAGGCAAAGCCGGCCGAGCGCGCCGTGGCCGCGTTGGAGGAATTCCTCCGCGACAAAGGCGAGACGCTGATCGACGACCCCCTCGAGCGGGCCATCCTCCAGCGCGACCTTTGGCTCGTCTCCAACTGGCTGGCGAGCAAGCAGCCGGATGATACACACAAGGAGTTGGCTCGTCTCCTCGCCGAGGTCATCCGTCGATTGGCACTGACACCGGAGCAGATTGCCGAGTTGCCGGATAACTACGCGGCGACGGTCGCCACGAAAAAGCACGCGGCGGGATTCGATGCGGAGAAACCGGAACGGCCGTACCTGCCAGCCGACTTGTTCAAGCCCGATGGCCCGTGGGTGAGCGTTGGCCGGACCGAGGGGCCGACGGCCCCGTTCCACGTTCGCGATATTCCGAACTCGACGTTCTTGATTTTCTTAAAATTCTCCAGCGGTCGCGACAAAACGCTCGCGTTCCTGAAGGCGCTCGCGGCCTTCGACAAACCCCTGCTGCTTCCCAACGCCGACGAAAAAACCAAGCGGAGCTTCACGCATTTGCCGAACCCGGCGCTGCCGCAGTGGCCCAAGGGGACCGAGGTCGCCCTCGTGCGGCGGGCGCTACTCATCGACTCGTCGCGGCGGGTCGTTGCCAGCCCGCTGACTGAAAGCGTGCAACTGCGCGCGATGAGCGCGGACGCCCCGGCCGTCACGGCCAAGACGGTCGATAAGATCGCCCTTCGCACCGGAACGGGCGGGCAGGTGTTTGCCGAATTCCAACTGCGCCGCGCGGAGTCGGTCGGGGGAAAGGCGGGCGGCCTGCGCGACGTGTCCGACGAGCGCGACATCGGCTCCGGTTTCAATTCACACGGGTTTGACGAGTTCAACGAACCGCAGAGTCAACAACGACCGTTCCCGCAGCGCGCCTACCCTTTCGCGAACAATCGTGCGTCGTGCGTCACCTGCCATTCGGCTCCCGGCGTGTACGGCTTCAACAGCATCTCCACTTTCGCATTCGGTCTCCCTTCGACAGTGCGGACCGACGAAGACGGCGGGCAACTCAAGCCCGAGCCACTGGCCGCGATTAAGCCGGATGCGGTCGAGAAGGCGATCGTCAAGCGGAAGGAAACGCAACCCGGCTGGCTCGCTCTGCGGAAGTTATTGCCGGAGTAACGGGAGCGGCGTTGTTCTTCTTGGCGATCGGCTCTTCGCGCTAATCGAGCGAACTCACGTCGTCTCCGGCATGGCACGGGCGGCCTTTCGCAGCTTCGCGTTTGCTATAGCGGGGGGTTCTCGAGCAATTCCAGAACGATACGGATACTCTCTGCTTCGTTTTCAATTCGAGAAGTTCCATACGGCTGGTCGAATAGAATGTTCGTTGTTCGCTACGTGGACCACGCGGAGAAGTGACCTTGAATCGTCGCCAAGCACTCGGATCGACGGCGGGAATGATTGCAACCGCAGTGTTGCCGTGGGCAGTTCGAGCGGAAAACCCCAAACGCAAGCGGCTCGCGGCCGTCAACAGCGCGTACTTCAAGCTGTCGCACGCCTATCACATCGTCGGGAGGTTCGTGTACGGATACACCGTGAACGGCAAGCACCCATTTTCGGACGAATGACCGTGTATTGTCAGTCCAATAAGAAACCGAGGGCATCGTGAAGCGATTGACGGGGAATTTTGCCGCTTTATTGCTCGTATTCGCAACGATCGGATGCGCGAAGAAAGACGCCGCAACTTCAACGAGTGGCGACGTGCCCGCCGTTGCGGTCACGGTTGCGCCGGTCCAAGTTCGCGCGATTCGCCGCAGCGTCGATGCGGTCGGCACGCTGAACGGTTTTGAAGAAGTGACACTTGCCCCGAAGGTCGAAGGCCGCGTACTTTCGATCCGTGCGGATGTCGGCGACATCGCGGTGCCGGGGTCGGTATTGCTCGAACTCGACACGACTGACTACGTGTTGTCCGTCGCGGAGGCGAAGCAGGCATTTGCGGCCGAGTTGGCGAAACTCGACATGACGGAACTACCGACCGGCGAGCTAGATTTGTCGCGGATCCCGATCGTGAAACGGGCATCGGTCGGCCTCGAAGATGCCGAGCGGCGCTTTCAAATCAAGAAGAATTTGTTCGCGAACAAAGCGGTTTCAAAGGACGAATACGACGTGGCCGAAACCGATGTACGATTGGCCGAGGCGACGCGAACGCAAGCGGCGACCGAGGCGAAAGCGACGCTGGCGGCGGCACGGTTGCGGAAGGCAACGCTAGAACTCGCCGAGCAACGTCTGCAAGATTGCAAGTTGACGGTGCCGGTGCCCGCCGGGTGGGAAGCGTGGGCGTCGGTCGTCGGCCCCGGCTTCGCGCCGTTGCGGTTCGCCATAGCCCAGCGGATGCTCGCTGAGGGCGAGATGGTGCGTTCGATGCCCGTGACGAACGCCTTCAAACTCGTGATCGACTTTAAGCTGAAACTCCGCGTGACGGTGCCGGAACGATACACCGCCGAACTGAAAATCGATCAATCCGTGGCGGTGAGTGTCGAGGCGTACCCCGACCGCACCTTCCCTGGCCGCGTCGCTCGGATCAACCCGACGATCGATTCGCTCAACCGCACGTTTCAGGTGGAAATCGAAGTGCCGAACGCGACGAACACGCTGAAAGCCGGTGGCTTTGCGAAGGCCGACATCACGACGAAACTCGAAGCGAATCGAATCGTCGTGCCGCCCGCAGCCATCGTTGCATTCGCCGGCGTGAACACGATCTATCTGGTCGATGGCGAACGCGCCAAAGCCGTGCGCGTGACGATTGGCACCCGCGAAAAAGACTGGGTGGAAGTCCAAGGCGACATCCCAACGGGGTCGCGCGTGATCCTCAGCGGGCAATCGCAACTCGCCGACGGTAGCCCGATACGTATCCGCAACTAACAACGCTCAACTCTACACTCGTAACTACTGATTTTGGAATTGAAAGAGTTAAGAGTTGAGAGTTGTCAGTCGAACATTTAAGGATCGTACATGATTTGGGACATCTGTATCAAGCGGCCGGTGTTTACCTGTATGTTGATGCTCGCGCCGATCATTCTCGGCTTCGCCTCGTACGCGCGGCTCGGGGTCGAACTGTTCCCGAACGTCGATATTCCGGTAGTCGTTATCACCATGGTGCTGCGAGGGGCGAGCGTCGAAGAGATGGAATCGGCAGTTACCAAGCCAGTCGAAGAAGTCGTCAATACCGTGTCGGGGATCGACGAATTGCGCTCGACCACGAAGGAAGGCGTGTCGCAAATTGTCGTCGGTTTCAAGCTGGAAAAGAATGGCGATATTGCCGCACAAGAAGTCCGCGACAAAGTTTCGTTGCTCATGCCGCAACTGCCGGTGGGTACGGAAGAACCGAAGGTCGAGAAGTTCAATCTCGATGCGGCACCGGTGGTAACACTCGCGGTGTCGGGACGGCGATCGTTGCGAGAAGTGACGGAAATTGCCAAGAAACTCATCAAGGAAGACCTCGATGGCGTGAGTGGCGTTGGCTCGGTGGTGCTCGTCGGTGGGCAGAATCGGGCCGTCAATGTCTGGGTCGATCCTAGTAAATTACGCGGTCGCAAATTGTTTGTCGACGATGTGCGCAAGGCGCTCCGCGAACAGAACCTCGAACTGCCCGGTGGCAAGGTCAACTCCGGCGCGATGGAGGAAGGGCTGCGGACCGATGGGCGGGTGCGAAACGTCGACGATTTCCAACGGCTGATTGTAGCCAGCCGCGATGGCGTGCCGGTGCGCATCCGCGACGTAGTGACGGGGCCATCGGCATCGACGCCCGGCGTCGAGGATGGCGTCGAAGAGCCTCGCGGTTTGAGCCGCCTCGATGGCGATGTCGCCGTCAGCCTCATCGTGCAAAAACAATCGGGCGGCAACACGGTCAAAGTCGCCGATGCGGTCAAGGCGCGATTGGAGAAAATCCGACCGACACTACCCCCGGATATGCGCGTCGAAATCATCCGCGATCAGTCGAAGTTCATCAAAGGCTCGATCGACGAAGTGAAGTTCCACCTCGTGCTCGCGGCGTTTCTCGTCGGCAGCGTCATCTTCCTGTTCATCCGCGATTGGCGGACGACGGTGATTGCCGCACTCGCCGTGCCGACGAGCATGATCGGCACGTTCGCGTTCATGGACTTCATGGGTTTTAGCCTGAATAACATGACGCTTTTGGGCATGATTCTCGCCGTCGGCATCGTCATCGACGATGCCGTGGTCGTACTGGAGAACGTCTTCCGCCACATGGAGGAATACGGCCGCAGTGCCGCCGAAGCTGCGAGTGTGGCTACGAAAGAGATCGCGCTCGCGGTGCTGGCGACGACGCTTTCCCTCGCGGTAATCTTCGCGCCGATTGCGTTTATGTCGGGTCAAGTCGGCCGCTTTTTCAACAGCTTCGGCTTCGTCGTTGGCTTCGCGATCTTGCTCTCGATGGTCGTCAGTTTCACATTGACGCCGATGCTCTGTTCGCGATTCCTCAAAACATCGCCAGGTGGGCATTGTTCGTCGAAGTCCGGCGTCTGGGGCTGGGTGACGCGCCGCTACGTCGGCATCCTCGCGCGGTCGTTGCGGCACCGCTGGGTCGTCGTCGTCGCGACGATTGCGATGTTCGCCTGTACGCCCGCGCTGTTCGTGGCGGTCGGTACGGACTTCGTGCCGAAGGACGACCAGAGCGAGTTTGAAATCGCGATCACATTGCCCGAAGGTTACACGCTCGATCAGGGTAGCACGATGTGCGCGGAACTCGAAGCACGCCTCGCGAAACTCGAAGGCGTGTTGAACGTCTTCACCACGATCGGCGAGACGAACGGCCGCAGCGCCAAAGGGCAAGGCGATGTCACGCTCGTCAACATTTATTGCCGCTTGATCGACCTGCGACAGCGCAGCTACGGCCAACAAAGCGTGATGGCGAAGGCCCGCGCCGTCATGATGGACTATCCCGACCTGCGCGCAAACGTGCAGGAAGTGAAGCTGTTTTCGTCGTCGGCATTCAAAAACGTGCAACTCGAACTGAGCCTGCGCGGCCCCGATGGCGACAAGCTGTTGGAGTACGCGAACGCCATTTTGAAGAAGATGAAGGCGAACCCGAACTTCACCGACGTCGATACGAATGCGGCCAACCGTTCGCGGGAATTGCAAGTGCGTATCTTCCGCGATAAAGCCGCTGACGTCGGGGTGTCCGTCGCGACCGTGGCGAGCACTTTGCAAGTGCTCGTCGGCGGCGAACCGGTGACGAAGTTCAAGGAAGGCGTCGACCAGTACGATGTCTGGCTGCGTGCGAACGCACCGAACCGCGACCGCGAAGCCGCCATCGGTGCGCTCGCCGTGCAGTCCGCCTCCGGCGAGGCGATCCCGCTCGACAGCATCGCCCGCATGACCCCCGCGCGCGGCCCTGCCGCCATCGAACGCTACAACCGCCAGCGACAGGTGGCTGTCACTTGTAATCTCGCCCCCGGTGTCGCGCTCGGCAACGCACTCCCGGAGGTGGCCGAGTATGTGAAACAACTCGAACTCTCGCCCGAGTATCGCTACGAGTTTCTCGGCGAAGCAAAATTAATGCAAGATTCAAACGATAACTTCACGATCGCGTTTCTGTTGGCGTTCGCGTTCATGTATATGATTCTCGCCGCACAATTTGAAAGCCTCGTCCACCCGATTACGATCTTGTTGGCGGTGCCCTTAACGTTACCGTTCGCATTAATATCGCTGTTAATCTTGCAGACGCCGCTCGATGTGTATGCAATGATCGGCCTGTTCATGTTGTTCGGCATCGTCAAGAAGAACGGCATCTTGCAAGTGGATTACACGAACGTACTCCGTGCGAGAGGGTTGCCGCGTAACGAGGCGATTTTGAAGGCGAACGAAACGCGGTTGCGGCCGATCCTGATGACGACGATCATGCTGGTGGCGGCGATGATCCCGATCGCGACCGGCCAAGGCCCCGGCGCGAGCGCCCGCGCCAGCATGGCGAAAGTGATCCTCGGCGGGCAGTTGCTCTCGCTGCTACTTACTTTGCTCGTTACCCCGGTGGCGTACTCGATTTGGGACGACCTCGCCCGCTTCATCGGTCGTCAGTTCACCCGCAAATCGCGAATCGAAACCCCGCTAGTCATCGAACCCGAAACGGTGATCGACTTAGAACGACCGACCGTTGCGTCCATGGCCGAAGTTCTTCGCCGTGGATGAGTACCGGAAGGGTGACGTGAACGGATTCGGTTCAAGCGAACGCCTTCAGCGTGTGGCCCTGAACGAGTATCGTTTCGCGCACTTTCGTTGCGAACGTCAGTGCGTGCGGGCTGTCGCCGTGGATGCAGATCGTCCGCACGCCGAGTTCGCGGATGAGCCAATCGAGTTGCGCGATCGCCTCGGCGGGATCTTCGATCTGGGCATTCGGTTCGCTGCGCGGGACGAGCGAGCCATCGCTGCGGTATCGGCGATCGACGAATCCTTCGGGGAAGAACGACACGCCGACTTCCTTCGCGCAACGCTCCAACTGCGACCCCGGCAACCCGACGAGCGACAAGCTCAAACTCGCGCAGACCTCGACGAGTGGCCGCGCCACATCCGCATCGCGACAGGCCTGGTTGTACCACGCACCGTGCGGCTTCACATATTTCACGGGCATCTGGTAATCATCCGCGTATTTGATTAGGGCGAGAATCTGTAAGAGCGCCATTTCCTTATACGCATCTTCGGAATGTTGCTGTTCGCGTCGGCCGAATTGCGGACGATCCGGATACCCAGGGTGCGCACCGATACTCAACTTCGTCTGTTTCGCTAACGCGATCGTTTCGCGCGAATTGGTTTCCGACCCCGCATGATGGCCGCAACAGATGTTCGCCGACGTGAGCAGTGCCATCAGCGCGGCCTCGTCGCCCGCACCTTCGCCGAGGTCCGCATTGAGGTCAATTTCCATCAGCGGCACGAATCTTCATAAGTAGCTTCGAGTTCGAGCGGCACCAGGAAATCTTTCGAGAGCCAGATCGGCAGCGTCGGCATGACGCCACCGATGGCGAGTTCGTGTTCCCACGCAACGAGTCGCCAACGCAGCCCCGACCGTTCTCCCCGGCACGTTGTCGCATAAATCAGGCTATTCGCGACCGCCGTCCGCGGCGCGCTGAGTTCGTCCAGAAGTTCGCCGTACAGGTTCGGAATGTGGATCGTCACGAGATCGACGATCGTCACGAAGACGCCATTTTTCAGCATCGCCTCGCACTTGTTGACGAAGGTTTGCCGATTCTCGGGTCGATCCTTGTTCGACGGGCTGACGAGTTCAATCGCAGCCACGAGGCGGTATTCGTCCTGCGTGTAGATGCGCACTTCGTATTCCGACGGCTCCGGAAATTCCGTTTCGAGCAAGACCGCAGGCTTCGCCGGTGCCCAGGTGGCGACAGATTCCGGTTCAAATACCGGAAAGGCATACTCTATTGTGGAGCCGATATGTATACACGGACTGGCAACGTATGCTTCAGGTAATATCGAATTGAGCCGTTGAGCCACTTTGAAGTCCTTGCCACAGGAATCGCGTCGAGTTCGTGTGGAAGTGATCGCGTAGTGGCATGGCTCATCCTCGATTAGTGAATCCCGCATTCTAACAGCGTGGCGTTACCGTGGGGCGTCCATAGTTGTTCGCCGAGGGTCGCGGGCAACAGCACGGCGTCGCCTTCGTGAATTGGCTCGGTCCCGAGTGTGCCCGAGCCATTCGTACAGACCAACACTTTGCACGTTCCGCGTTCGCCGACTCGCATCGGGGTGGCAGATATGATGCGGTGTAATGTGAAGTATTCGCACGCCACCAAGCGTTCGCGCACTTCGGATTCTCGTACCGGCGTCACGGGGTCGCACGGCCCCATCGCGAAATTGGAACAGGCGAGGCCATCGTCGAGGTGCATGTCGCGCGGCTGGCCGGTCTTGATATCGATGCGGTCCCAGTCGTAGAGTCGATAGGTAATATCGCTCGTTTGTTGCACTTCAAACAGCATGAGATTCGCACCGATGGCGTGAACGGTACCAGCCCGCAGGAACACGCAATCGCCGGGGGTCGGCACGAACTGATGCAGCGTTTGCGGCGTGGTTTTCGCGGCCATCGCTTCGCGAAACGTGGCATCAGTGGTGCCGGGGCGGAACCCCGCGTACAACTTGCTGGCCGGGTCGGCGTCCAGCACAACCCATGCTTCGGTCTTGCCGTTCTGGCCGGGGGTTTTCGCGCGGGCTTGTTCGTCGGTCGGGTGAACCTGCACCGAGAGTTCTTGCCGCGCATCGAGGAACTTCAGGAGTAGCGGAAACCGGCCATTAACGGGCTTGGCCGTGCCGAGAATCGCACCCGCATCGGTGGCCAACAACGCGCGCAACGTCGTCCCCGCCAGCGGCCCGTTCGCCACCTTGCTGAGGCTGCCATCGACATCGGACACGACCCACGCTTCGCCGGTCGGCGCGGCGACTGACTCCTGTCGCAAGAACGGCCGCAACCGGTCGCCTCCCCAGATGTTTTCCTTAAATATCGGCTCGAATTTCAGCGGGTACAGTGTACTCATGCAGAAAATGTAGCGACCGGGGCGATCCGCGTCCCGATCGGCGCGAACCTTCGCGCCGATCGAAGGCTCACTCTTGGCAACACTCACGAAGGCGATGCCATGACACAGAATACGAATACTTGCCAGCAGTATATCTGCGGGCCGCCCGACGGATGATGTTCTCATCGGCAACGATGACGACGCATCGACCGGCGGCTGGGCCTTTCTTGAAGGGGTCCAGCCGTCGTTTTTTTTGTGGTGTGGCCGATCGGTAAGGCAGCACTTTGTTAAAGTGCCCTATGCAGGTTCGAATCCTGCCGCCACAGCTTAAAGTGGACCCCATTTGCAAGACCAAAAAACGGTCGCCGAGCACTCCTTTCTTCCCCGCGTGATTTCGGTTGTCATCGTTCTGTCACCAATGCGTTG
>JAYVQG010000096.1:0-33727 GCA_043757025.1 Limnoglobus sp. | reverse complement strand
CGGCGAATGCCTGGACTGGTTCGAGGAATCGGAGTGCCGGAATTACCTCCGCCACGCCGGCTACGGGCCGCAAGAGTGAAAATCAAAATGCTCTAGCTGGGTCGGCGCGAACCAGAGTTCGCGCAGCCAGGCATCGAATTTTTCGCGGGCTTTTCGCAAATCGATGCTGAACGGCAACAGACATTCCGGGCAGATCATCCCCGCCACGGCAACGGGTTGATTCACGAGGTGCGTCGCACAGAACGGGCACTTTTCGGTGACGATATTTTCTTCGAGCAACACGAGAGCGCCACAACCGGTGCAGCGAGTCTGCGATTCTCGCCCCGGTATCGGCTTCGTTTGGCCGTCGAGATTTTCGAGATATTTTAGATAGTCGCGCTCGACGATCGTGTCGTCCGAACCGCGTGCGATTTTCTCCTGGTGGCCGCAATACGGGCACTGCAACCCACGGATTTTCGGATCGAAATCGAGTCGCGCGCCGCACTGAATGCAGGGGAACTGCTTCCCTTGCGGTGGGGCTTTCGTCACCGCCGGTTCTTTGCGAATTGGCGGCGGTTCATCGGTCGATGGTGCGTCGGGCATGGTTACGCAAATGACGGGTAACGGTGGGTTTTATACTTCACGCAGTGGAAACAGATACTTCGTACGAATGTGGTGCATGCGGCCCGCATGCTTTCCTTTCGCAAGAGCAGCCGAGCCGGCTACACCACAATTGTGCTTATTGTCGTGTTTCGAAGACTCGCCACGACTGGTTTTGCAGGGTATTTGCCCCCGCGCAGGCTAAAGACCTGCTGCTACCAGAATCGGAAAAGAATCGATACGTTGTCGCATCTGAAGTCAATCTTGCATCATTTCGGCAGTGGTGGTGGCATCTCGCCGAACAACGCAAGCAGTTCCGGGACGGTATCGGCGGCCACCCAGTTCGGCGTACCCGCCTTCCATACCAGCGAACTCCGCTTCACTTCACCCGACTGAACCTTCTGCGCGACGATCGTCATCTCGTACGGCCCGGCGGCGGCACCGTTCACCACGAGGTGAAACCGTGCAGTGGCGGGGAGTGGTGGCGGCATTCCACCGACAGTTTGTGCCGCGTTCGCGTTGGCTTGCGTGACCGCGTTCACCACCTGTTGCCCGATGGCCACGCCTGCGCCCAGCCCGACGCCGATACCCGCGCCGCCGTTCGGGTTGTTTGCCGCATCGCGGATCGCCTCGGCTGTCTGAAACTTCGTGTACTGGTCGAGGTTTCCAAGCACGCCCATCTCGGAACGCTTGTCGAGTGCCGCTTCGACTTCGGGAGGTAGCGAGATATTTTCGACGTAAAACTGCGTCAGCGAGATGCCCATCTTGCTCAACTCGGGGGCGATCTTTTCCATCGCGACTTTGCCGAGCTTTTCGTAGTTTCCCGCGAGGTCGAGCATCGGGATTTTCGCGGTGCCGATGGTGTCGATCAGCCGCGAAACGATCGTGTTCCGCAACTGGTTCGTAACTTCGTATGCTTCGAACGAAGGATCGGTCGCGACGAGTTCCTTCAGGAACGTGCCGGGTTCGGTAATCTTGAACGCATAGTTGCCGAAGGCACGCATCCGCACGGGGCCGAACTCGGGGTCGCGCACCATGATCGGGTTCGACGTGCCCCATTTCTGGTCGGTCCATTGTCTCGTCGAGATGAAGTAAACTTCGCACTTGAACGGCGACTCGAAGCCATATTTCCAGCCGAGAATCGTCGACAGAATCGGCATGTTGTTCGTGTCGAGGGTGTACATCCCCGGCAGTTTCACATCGGCGAGTTGGCCCTCTTTGACGAACGCCGCCGCCTGGCCTTCGCGCACGATCAGCTTCGCCCCGTTCTTGATCTCGTTATTGTGCCGCGGAAAGCGATACGCCAGGATTTCGTTTTGCGAAGGCTCGGTCCATTCGATGATGTCGATGAACTCGCCGCGTAATCGATCCAAAAGACCCATGAGGGAACCCTCCGAGAAGCCAGTGAGAAAGGCACGCCGCTGTTGTATGGCGTTATCCGTACAGTTCCACAATCGGTGCAACCGCGTCCTTCGATATCAGTGCCGGCCAGTAGCCGAGGACTTCGCGGACTTGCGGACGGCCCGTCGTGTAACCGGTGACGCCGGGGTAGCCGGAGGTGACGAGCGGTGCGAACTCTTTTGTAAATCGCTCGACCGATGCGATATTTGAATCGCGGACGGCGACGCGCAGCACGACCTCGACGGGGTCCGATTGTGTGGCCACCACGCCCGGCACGCAGCTACCGGCACCGAGTGTTTCGATTAACGAATGCTCGAAACTCACACCCGCTCGTTTCAGACGTTCGAGCAAGATCGCACCGCACTTCCGTGCTTTCGCAGCGGCGTTTGGGCCAAAAATCACCAGTGTTCCGGATGCCGTGAAACCATCGCGAATCGCCACGGAGACTTTGTAACTGTCGGTAGCCGGGCGACCCCGACTCCCCGTGACCGAGACTTCATCGGGGGCAGATTGTCGAAGTTGCACCGTCGTAAAGTCGGCGACGACATCGGGCGTGAGGTAACGCGCCGGATCGGCGACTTCGTAGAGAAGTTGCTCGCTCACGGTTTCCAAGTTGATGGCCCCACCGCTGCCAGGTGGTTTCGAGACGGCGAACTCGCCGTTCGCGCGGACTTCGACAATCGGGTAGCCGACGGTTTCGAGGTGCGTCGTATCGTCGGCGTTCATCCACAACCCGCCCGTCACTTGCGCGCCGCACTCGATGAGGTGCCCCGCCACGGTGCCCGCCGCGAGGTGGTCGATGTGCGTCCAACCGAACTCGTGTATAAGCGGGCCAAGCGTCAAGGACGCATCGGCGACGCGGCCGGTGATGACGATATTTGCACCCATGCGGAGCGCTTGCGCGATCGGCACGGCACCGAGGTAGGCGTTCGCACTGACCACGCGATGTCGCACATTCGCCAGCGGTTCGCCGGTATCGAGATGGGACAGCGTGTGGCCGTTCGCGAGAAGTGCATCGAGGTTCGGCATCAAATCATCGCCCGAAACGACCGCGATACGGTGCGTCTTCAACCCATGTTTTGCAACGATCTCGGCGACTTTGCGGGCGCAAGCCTGCGGGTTCATGCCTCCCGCATTCGTGACGATTTTCAGTTTCGGTTGCGTCGCCAGAATCGGCGCGAGTCTGTCGAGGACACCCAGAAAATCGCTGGCGTAACCTAGCGAGGCATCGCGTTGTTTCGTCTTCGCGAGGATCGACATGGTCAGTTCGGCGAGATATTCGAGCGTGAGATAATCGAGCCGGCCGTCAGTCGCGAGCCGGATCGGGGCATCGACGCTATCGCCCCAGAAACCACAGCCGTTGCCGATGCGTACGCTGTTCACGACCTATCCTCAAATTCGCTAAGTTTCCAGTTGCTCGACGCACATCGAACGGTTACAACGAAGGAATTATAACACGCCCATTTTCGCCACACGTTGAAGGTGCCTGCCGATGTGCAGACTGCCCGCGTTCCTGATGACCATCCTTTGCATGATCCCCACGTTTTCTCGTGCCGAAACACCCGTTGATTGGGCGTATCAACCGGTCGCAAAAGCCACTGTGCCGCAGTCCGGATTCGCGAACCCGATCGATGCGTTCCTGGGCGCGAAACTCGCCGAAGCGAAACTGACATTCGCGACACCGGCTGACAAAACGACGTTGCTTCGCCGTGTGACGTTCGACCTGAGCGGGTTGCCACCGACGCCGGAAGAGATCGCTGCGTTCCTGAAAGACGATACGGAAACGGCTTACGAGAAAGTCGTCGATCGCTTACTCGCGTCGCCCCACTTCGGCGAACGGGTCGCGATCTGGTGGCTCGATGTCGCGCGTTTTGCCGAAACCGACGGATTCAAATCCGACGACCACCGCCCCAACGCCTGGCGTTACCGCGACTACGTCATCGACAGTTTTAACGCCGACAAGCCGTACGACCGCTTCGTGAGAGAACAGATCGCGGGCGATGAGCTTGCGAGCGACAACGCAGCGATCATCGCGACCGGGTTCTTGCGGCACTTTCCCGACGAGTATAACGCGGTGAATCTGGAACAGCGTCGCCAAGAGATTTTGAACGACATCACCGACACGACGGCGGCGGCGTTTCTGGGCGTGACACTCGGTTGCGCGAAGTGCCACGACCACAAAACGGACCCGATCACGCACGTCGATTACTATCGCTTTCAGTCGTTCTTTGCGGGGATCTGGCCGACGGAGAAACCGCTGTTGTCGCAAGAGGCGATCTCCGCGATCGATGCAAAATCGAAGGCGTGGGAAGCGAAGACCGACGAACTTCGCCAGCAGATGGCAGAACTAGAAAAACCGTTCCGCGAGAAAGCCGAGAAGAAAGAACGCTCGCGATTCCAGGAAGAATACGTCAGTCTGATCGACATTCCGAGCGAGCAGCGGACGCCGTGGCAAAAACAGATTGCGGCGATGGTCGAAAAGCAGGTGTACTCGGCGAAGCGGTTCACGCCGACGCAGATGAAAAGTCCCGTCAAAGAGAAGTGGGAAGGCATGTCGAAACGGATGGCGGAACTCGCAAAAGACAAGCCAGCCGACCCGCCGATGGCAATGGTGATGACCGACGTCGGTGCCACCGCACCACCGCAACATTTGCTCAAACGCGGCGACTGGAGGAAGCCCGGCGAAGTCGTCGAACCCGGTTATCTGTCTGCATTCGACGACCGCGATGCGGTATCAGCAACAACGAAAATTGGTACGTCCGGACGGCGCACGGCACTCGCGAACTGGATCGCCGCCGACAAGAACCCACTCGCTTCCCGAGTGATCGTCAACCGCATCTGGCAGCATCTGTTCGCCCGTGGCATCGTTGCCAGTTCGAGCGACTTCGGACTTACCGGCGAACGTCCGACTCACCCAGAACTTCTCGACTGGCTCGCACAAGATTTCGTTGCCAACGCGAGATCGATGAAGCGTGTCTATCGGCAGATCGTAACCGCAACCGCCTACCGTCAGTCGGGGATCGGTAACGAGTCGCATTATGCGAAAGACCCCGAGAACAAGCTGCTGTGGCAGATGCCGCGTAAGCGGCTCGATGGCGAATCGCTCCGCGATGCGATTCTCGCAGTGACGGGCACGTTGAACGCGAAGATGGGCGGGCCGAGCGTTTACCCCGAACTGCCGTCGGAACTGAAAGGCACGGCGGGTTGGAAGGTCAGCGAAGACCCGAAAGAGCGCAGCCGCCGTAGCGTCTACGTGTACGTGAAACGCAACCTGCGCTACCCGCTCTTCAGCTTGTTCGACAGCCCCGACCGCAGCGAAGCCTGCGCCCGCCGCTTCACGACAACGACCGCGCCGCAAGCGCTGACACTCCTCAACGATTCGCTCGTTCTCGGTTACGCCAAAACCTTCGCCGAGCGAGTCATTGCTGATGTCGGTACCGATACGGGCAAGGTGATCGAACGCACGATGTTCCTCGCGCTCGGCCGCAAACCGACGACAGAAGAAGCGGCCAAGCTGAGTGCGTACTTCGTAAAGTCGAATGGCACCACGATCGACCGAGTGACCGACCTCTGTCACTCGGTGCTGAATCTGAATGAGTTCCTGTACATCGATTAGGAATCGCTCATGCACGTACCCGCATTTGCCTCGCGTCGCGAGTTCCTGCACCTCGCCGGTGGTGGCTTCGGCGCGCTCGCAATGTCCGCAATGAATGCCGATGCCGCACCGACTGACGACCCGCTGACGCCGAAGTTGCCGCACTTTGCTGGGAAGGCGAAATCGGTGATCTTCCTGTTCATGGAAGGCGGGCCATCGCACGTCGATTTGTTCGATCCGAAACCCGAACTGACGAAGCGGCACGGCCAAAAACTACCCGATAGTTTCGGGCGGGTCATCACGCCGATGGGCACGGGTGGCAACGCGCTCCTCGCCAGCAAACGCAAGTTCGCCAAGCACGGCAAAAGCGGGCTGGATGTCTCCGATTGGCTCCCGCAGATGGCGACGACGGCGGACGATTGGTGCCTCATGCGGGCCTGTTGGGCCGATGGTCTCAACCACGTCGGTAGCGTTTGCCAAATGAACACCGGCTCGGTGCTTGCGGGTAAGCCGAGCCTCGGTTCGTGGGCAATTTATGGCCTCGGCAGCGCCAACCGCAACATGCCCGGCTTCGTCGTCCTGACCGATAACGGCGATGTCACCGGCGGGGCACGAAACTGGGGCACCGGCTTCATGCCCGCCACCTACCAGGGCACGCTGTTCCGCAACGGCGCGAACCCAATTCTGAACCTCGCCACACCCGCGAATGTGACCGCCGACCGCCAGAAACAAAAACTCGAACTCATCGGTCAACTCAACGAGATTCACAAGCGACATCGGCCCCACGATAGCGAACTCGATGCGAGGCAGGCCGCGTACGAACTCGCGTTCCGGATGCAGGCGACCGCGCCGGAAACTGTTGATCTTTCGACCGAAGATGCCGCCACGAAGGAGATGTACGGCCTCAACCGCAAGGAAACCGCCGACTTCGGCCACCGCTGTTTGCTCGCGAGGCGACTCGTCGAACGCGGCGTGCGTTTCGTGCAAGTGTACTGCGGCGCGGGCAGCCAGTGGGATGCGCACTCGGACATCGAAGGCAACCACACGAAGCTGTGTACGCGGGCCGATCAACCGACGGCAGCGCTCATTAAAGACCTGAAGCGGCGAGGGTTGCTCGATTCGACGCTCGTGATCTGGGGTGGCGAATTCGGACGCACGCCGATGAGCGAGGGCGCGAGTGGCCGCGACCACAACCCGTTCGGCTTCAGTATGCTCATGGCGGGTGGCGGCGTGAAAGCCGGGACCACGCACGGCACAACCGACGAGTTCGGCCTACGCGGCGTCGAAGGCAAAGCCCACGTCAGCGATTTCCACGCCACGATTATGCACTTGTTGGGCTTCGACCACGAACACCTCACCTACAAGCACAACGGCCTCGACGCACGACTCACCGGCACCGGTGGCCACGTCGTGAAAGAAGTGATCGCGTAATTCGGTGTGCGCAAACGTTGCTATCGAGCGACGCGAATCGGCACCGATTCGGGTTGACCGACGCGAATATCCCGGATGATGTAATTCGGACGTCCCTTCACTTCGATGAAGATTCGGCAAACGTACTGCCCGAGAATTCCCAAGCTGAGAAGTTGTGTCGCGCCCATGAACAGCACGATGGCAACGAGGATCGACCAACCCGACGGCACCGATCCCGTGCGAGTGGCCTCAACGCCCACCCACCCGCTGGCCAGCATTGCCATAATCATGGCGACGATGCCGCAATAACTGATGGCACGGAGCGGGTAACTGCTGAAGTTGACGATGCCATCGGTGGCGAGGCCGATGAGTTGGCGGAAGGTGTACTTGGGCGTTCCGGCCGCGCGGGCGTCGCGTTCGTAGATCAGGCCGACTTGCCGAAAGCCGACGAATGTGCGTAACCCGCGCACGAACCGCACGCGCTCGGGAAGGTGCCGCAGCACATCGACGACCTTGCGATCCATGAGGCAGAAGTCGCCGCTATCGAGCGGGATGTCGATGTCGCCAATGGCGCGCAAGAGGCGGTAAAAGCTGAAATATGCGGCCCGTTTCAGCAACCCTTCCTTGCGTTTCGTTCGCACCGCATACACGACATCGTGCCCCTCACGCCACTTCGCAATGAACTGTTCGAGCACTTCGGGCGGGTCTTGCAGGTCGCCATCCATGACGATAACAGCCTGCCCCGTGGCGTGATCGAGGCCCGCCGACACCGCCGCTTGGTGGCCGAAATTCCGGCTCAGGTGAATCGCCATCACGTGCGGATCGTTCGCGGCCAGTTCGTCGAGCAGTTGCGGCGTACTATCGGAACTGCCATCGTCGATTAGGACGATTTCACAATCGATCGACGCGAGACTTTCGCGCAAACGGCGATACAGTTCGGGTACGTTTTCGCGTTCGTTGAACAGCGGTACGACGACGCTGATTTCCGGCACGGGGCGCTCGATCACCTCGGCACGGCGAATGCGATAAGTCGGTAAGGTTTGCATCCGTACACACGATAATAACGATGATTGCGGACACTCTGCACGTTCGCTTCGGCAGAGTGTCGCGAATCGACGTCAGAAAGGGAATAGCAGTCGGAAAAGTTCAGCGCACGGTCGGATAATACCTCGCCAGTCGATCCGGTGACACTCCCATGGCAGCGAAAGCAGTAATCGCCCAGTTGCGTGCGGTTTGGCGTACGAGTCCGACTTTCTGCCAGCGTCGATCTGAGACGAAAATCCGGCGAGGCGACACGACGACGCGGCCCAATCGTCGCAATCGCTGACCGATTATGACATCTTCGAGGAAGCGAACCGGCGGGAAGCCACCGACGGTATTGAAGGTTTCTCGCTTCAAAAATAAGCCCTGATCGCCGTACGATATGCCGACGAGCCGCACCCGTGCGGTTGCGGATGCGTTAATGCACCGGTAACCGAACCCCGGCGTTGGCACGCACATTTGGAAACAACCCGCCGCCACCCATGGCTTTTGCAACCAGCGAACGGCATCTTGCAATGCCCCCGCTTCGAGCGTGCAATCGGCATGAACGAATACGATCGCATCTCCCGTGGCAACCGCTGCCCCCGCATTCATCTGGTTCGCACGACCCCGCGCGGAGTCGATCGCGCGATCTGAGAATCGGTCTGCAATCGCCCGCGTGTCGTCCGTGCTTCCCCCATCGACGACGATTAACTCGTGCGGATTCTGTTCGCGAATGTTCGTTAGTGACATCGCGATGACACTGGCTTCGTTGAGTGCCGGAACGACGACCGAGATTTTCATGCTAAAACTCGACGGTTTTCAGTGACTTCGCACCGGCACGCATCGGCAGTATCGTGGCGACGATACCGATGGCGACGCCGACGGGTAGACCGGCGTAGGCCCACCAGGGGAAGCCGACGGTCGTGATTTTCTGGAAGTGCTTCATGACGGCGGCGGCGTGCATCGGGACCGCCATCACGGCGAGGATGACGACGACGTATAGTAGGCCTACGACCATGTTCACGGTGCCGTTGAAACCGACGACGATCTTCGATGGGTCGGTCTCACGGAAGTTCGGCATGTACGCACCGAGGCCCACGTTCAACCCGCTTAAACCGATCGCCATCACCGCCACCGTGAGCGCGTGAACCAACAACCCGGCCATCGAGAAGCTCAGCAACAACTCGCTGCCGACCACCATCGTTTCCGCGATCAGCACCGAACCGGTGGCGGCGAACGCGAACTTGCCGATTAGGATTTGCTGTCGTTTCAGCGGCATCAAACCGAGTATCCAGAACTTGCGCCCTTCGAGCGAGATTAGCGGAAAGATGAATCGGCTGAGGCCCGCGCACAACAGCACCGACGTACCCGCGAGGTTCACCAACCCGAGGATATATTTGTCGAGACTGTCGAGGTCGGCGGTGTAATATTGGCGGAAATTGCTCGCGCCGATCAGGATCATGCCGCCAAAAATGAACAGCAATACCCACTGCGTCGGGTCGCGCCGGAATGTGCGGAAGTCCTTGATTACGAGTACGCGCGTCGGCTTGTCGAGGTAGAACACCAGCCAGCCCATAATGCGATCGAGCCAATTGGCCCCGTAGCGTTTCTGGGTGCCGCCGAAGCCGGTAGCGCGATCGAACGCGGTGCGGTAAATCCGCGATGCCGTCCACGCGGCAATCAGGAACGCGAGTAGGCCGTTGCACCAAATCATCAACAACGGCAGGATCATCTCCGCGACTTCGCCCCGTGCCGCCGCCATGATGCCGTTGGTCATCCAGTGGCTCGGGGCGAAGGCACTGCGGGCGAGCGCGAACTGCCCTACGAAGCCTTCGAGTTCATCTTTGCTATTGGAAACCAGCGTCGAACGCGCCGCCATCGCGGTGCGGTAGATCCAGAAACCGACGACTACCGCGATGATGACGCCGATTGCGATCAACGCCTGCTTCCGGTTGCGCGGCAAGAAGCGAACGAGCATCAGGCAGACGAACGCCGATACCGCGCCGGGTAGCAACACAAAACCCAACAGGTACAACGGCAACAGCGGAAAGTAGAACCACGGCACACCCGCCACGAGGCCGTACGCGACGAGAATCGGCGTGCCGAGCACGACGAACCCCCACGACGAGAACGCGACGGCAGCCTGGAATTTCGTCGCGAAGATTCGGTCGGCTCGTGCGGGTGTCGTCAGGAGAAAGTTCGCTTCCGGTGCGGTGAACAAGCTGGCGTAGAGGATAATTCCCGTCGAGAACAGCAACATCACGCCGAGCGTGAAGAACATCAGGTCGAACAGCCCGCCGACGATCAGGCCCTTGATCGGTAGGTCCTGACTAAACAGTTCGTAGAAGCCAAAGTAGCTGAGACCGAAGACGAATGCGGTAACGAAAAGGCTCGTGCCGAGCATCGTGACAAGCCGCACGCGGCCACTTTCGAGCATCGCGTGCAGGCCGTTCCGCCACAATCGCTGACGCAACGCTCGAAACACAGCCGCTTGGTCGGTAGACATGCCCATCGTCACTCACCACTCATACGAGGACGCCCGTTCGCACTTTGCCCATGATATTCACTTGCCAGTATTGGCGGCTGATGACATCGAGACAGGTGAGCCAACCGCCGTTGTAGGCGTTGGTATCGATACAGATCGTGGTGCCGAGGTCGAGAATTTCGCCGGACTTTTGCGAAGAATGCCCGACGATGACGGTCTTGCCGGAGATGTGCCGAATCGGCCATGCGGGGTTCAGGAATTCCCAGAACAGCCAGAGTTCCATCTGCTCGTTCAGTGGCAATTGCGGATCGACACCGGCGTGGACGAAGATGTGCGTGTCGGTTTCGTAATAATCGAGGCAATCGTTTTCGAGGAACTGCCAGTGTTCCGTGGGGACATCGTTGAGCGTGCCCGTGCGACCGGGCGACGGGCCGTACGAGCCGAGCGCCTGCAACCCGCCGCATCGGCTCCAACTTTTGAATTCCGCTGCATCGTTCCGGGAACGGAGCATCATGATTTCGTGATTGCCGCGAAGGGTAATCGTGCGGCAGGTTTTGCGAATTGCGAGGATGCGATCGATGACGCCGCGCGAATCCGGCCCGCGATCGACGTAGTCACCGAGGAAAACCAGCGTGTCCTCGGGGGTCGGCTGTACGGCCACAAGCAGATCGTCGAGCATCGCCGAGCAGCCGTGAATATCGCCAAAAGCGAGCGTTCTCATTCGACAACTGTAGCAGATGTTTCGCGATTTACCCACTCCGCCATTTCTCGAAGGCATTCTTGGTAATCGCCTGGACTCGCGAATCGACGCCGTGCGGGCGGCCGTTGTGGACGAACGGCAGAATGAATCCCGGCGGCGAACTCAGACCCATCGCCCAGAAGATCGTACTCGCATTGAACACGGTGTTACCCTTCGGCCCAGGGTAAATCGTCGCTTCCCAGTGCGATTCGGCTTCGCCGCCATTGATCGTTTTCCCGGCGGCGATCACCTCGAGGCCCGGTATCGCCGCGGGGTCGCCGTGGAATTCCCAGCCGACGAGTCCCGGAATGCGGTCGCCCTTCTTCATGCCAGTACCGGCAAACAACCAGTGATCGGGCTTCGTCACGATCCAGTCGCCGGAGCCGTTGAACGGGGAAACCGTCTGAGCACCAATCAACGCCGCTTCAGAAGGCGCTTCGCGGGGCAGGTCGGCCATCCAGGGATCTTCGCCTTTGCGGATGCCACCAAATCGGCCCATTCGCTCGATGGAACGCCCTTCGCGGTCGATGACGAAACAGACCGAGTTCCCGCTAAAGAAACCGAAGTTGACGCCGCGTTTCACCGCTTCGAGGCAACTGTCGTACTGCTTGCGGGTCCAGTATTCGTCGTGCCCGACCGACAGGAACGCCTTCGCTCGTGTGATATACTCCACGCCACCCGCATCGATGTCTTCGTTGGCGCAATAAGTCACATCATAGCCCTGCTGCTCGATCCAATACGCGAACGGGAACTCCCACAATAGGAACTCGCCCGAACCGAGCGACAATGCGTGGTCGACGACTTGCGGATACTTCGCGTACGGCCTTGCGAAACTCGCTCGTACGCCGGAAACGAGCGGTTTCTTGTCGGCGCGGTCGTTGTCGTAAAGCGAGTGGTTATCGGGCCATTTGTTGTAAGCCTGCCAGGTGTTCGTACTGCACTGGAAGAGAAAATCGGCGGGGCGGTCGTCGCAGACGATGAACGTGATGTAGCTCTGGTAACGGTGGTTCTTCGCCGAGAGTTTCCCGAGGTATACGCCGCTCGGCCAGTCGCTGGGGATGGTCAGTTCGGTGCTGGCGTCCCACTGGCACTCGTGGAGCCGTTTCTCGCCCATCTTCGGCGTCGGTTGTGGCTTTCCTTCAAACGGCCCGAGCGTCGTCATATGTCGACCGCCGTGGCCCTGATAATACCCGAGCCGATAGATGTTGATCGTGAACGACGAAGCGGGGTTGGTGCTGATATGCAAGCCGATTTTCTCGCCCGCCTTCACGCTCGTGCGCGAGCAATAGCCTTCGATCAGCGAGGAACGATACTTCGCTTTGCCGTCGAACTTGACGTATGTGAGTTGCCAGTCGGTCGTTCCCGGCTTGGCGTTCTCGATCGAAATCGCACGGTTCGCGGCTGGGGCAGACGCGGTGCTGAGGGCCGCCACACTCGCGGCAAGTAACGCACGACGGGTGATTTCAGGCATCGTATCGCTTTCGCGTTTGACAATTCTTGGCACGAACGTTACCGACATCGTACGACAAAGGCGCACTCTCGTCGCGCGTGACTTCACATCGGCAGTGTACTGGCGTACCATAGCCATATGTTGCGCGAACTTGCCGTTCAAAACCTCGCCGTGATCGAAGATGTTCGGGTCGAGCTACGCTCGGGCTTCTGCGCCTGGACGGGCGAAACTGGAGCGGGCAAATCGCTGCTTCTCGGTGCGCTCGGGCTGCTTCTGGGCGAACGTGGCTCGGTCGATCTCATTCGCACGGGTGCCGAGGAACTGCGCGTTACGGGGCGATTCGATTTCATTCGCCTGGAACAGAAACAGGCCGTCGAAGCGATCCTCAACGACACACTCTCAGAAAACGAACTGATCGTGACGCGGCGACTATCGCGATCCGGCCGCAGTACCGCACTCGTGAACGAGCAACCAGTGGCGGTCACGACCCTAAAGCGGCTCGGTGAAATTCTCGTCGATGTGCATGGACAGCGAGAAAGTTACTCGTTGCTTCAGCCTGCGTATCAACTCGAAGTCCTCGATGCGTTTGGGAAACTCGCCGAACCGCGTGCGAAGTACATCGCCGCCGCCGACAAGGTTCGCGAACTGCGGAAGTTGCACAAATCGCTATCCGACGCGCGCCAGACCCGGCAGCGTGAACTGGCACTCTTGCGGTTCGAGCGCGACGAACTCGATGCGGCGAACTTGCAACCGAACGAATGGCAATCGCTGCAAAAAGAGCGTGAGACGCGGATTCACGCGCAGTCGCTCACCAAATTCACCGCGAGCGTGGCCAGCCGACTTTACGACGATGAAGGCTCGGTCGTCGAGACGCTCGGTCGGCTCATCAAAGAGGCATATCACTGGTCTGCGATCAGCGATACGCTCGCCGACGTCGCGAAACGGCTCGATGCGTTACGCCCCGAAGTGCAAGACCTTGCGGAAACGTGCCGCGATCTTTCGGAGACGTTTGAAGCCGACCCCGAACGGCTCGATGAAATCGAACGACGGATACAGTTCCTCGGGAAACTCACGTCGAAATACGGCCAATCGGTCGAAGAATTGATCGCGTATCAGGAGTCGCTCGAAAGCAAAGCGACGACGCTCCAGCGACAGGAAGACGACCTCACAGGGGTCGAATCGCAGTTGCGGCCTGCGTTTCAGGAATGGAAATCGCTCGCCGAAAAGCTGAGCATGCAGCGTGCGAAAGTGGCGAAGAAACTCGCGGCGGAAGCGCAAAAACATCTGTTCGATTTGCAAATGGCCAAGGCGAAACTCGACGTGACGCTCGAAACCATTCCGCTCGGCGACGACCCGATGATCGGCGACATCCCCGCGTACGGCATCGACCAAATGGAGATTTTACTGACGGCGAACCCTGGCGAGCCGGCGAGGCCGTTACGCAAAGTCGCATCGGGCGGAGAACTGTCGCGAACGATGCTCGCGTTGAAGACCGTGCTGGCCGCACACGACCCCGTTCGCACGCTCGTCGTGTTCGATGAAATCGATGCGAATGTCGGCGGGCGTCTCGGCGACGTGCTCGGCCAGAAACTCGCGGGCCTCGGAGTTTCGCACCAAGTATTATGCGTGACGCACCTGCCGCAAGTCGCGAGTTACGCCGCCCACCAATGGACGATCCGCAAGCAGATTTCCGGCAAACGCACGACGACGACGATCGCGCCACTGGAAACGCTCGACGATCGGGTCGAAGAGTTAGCGATGATGTTGCGCGGCGAATCGCGTTCCGAAACGACGCGAAAAGAAGCCGCCGAGATGCTCGAGGCCGCCCAAAAACGATAGTGGAAGCGGCTCAATCAATTGGACGATTTTAGTGTTTTCATTTCCCATCGCGATTGAATCGGATCTGGCAACCGCGAGCGATGGTTTCGGCTTTCTCGACTGCATTTCCAGCTGCGATCGTAAGCAACGCCGCTTCGACGTGGTTGACTTTCGCATCCACAGCGTTGGTCTTATCGTCGAACGCGCCCATGTAGACGATCTTGCGTTCCTCGTTCAGCACGAAGAATTCGGGCGTGTAGATTGCACCGTAAGCCTTCGCAATTTCTTGCGAAGGATCGTAAAGATATGCATAGGGCAACTTCTTTTTCTCCGCGCGTTCCTTCATCTTCGGCAGTTGATCGACTTTGATCGTATTTACGTTAATGGCGACCACCGCGATTTTGCTATCCGGCCCCGCGTGCTTCTTCGCGAAGGCGATGATGCGATCTTCGTAGTCGACCGCAATCAAACAACTGTTGCAAGTGAACACGACCACGACCGCTTCTTTGTCTTTAAGGTCGGCCAGCGCGTGTAATTTGCCATCGGTGCCTTCGAGGTCTTTCCATGCCGGTGCGGCATCGCCGATGCTGCGTTTCTTGTTGAATTCGCCTGCCGTTGCAGCGGTCGTAACGAGCAAAGCGATGGCGAGCGTGCGGAGAATCTGCGAGCGAATCATGATCGGACCCCGTGCGGTTCTGCGTTCTAGAAGCAATTCTACCGCAATCCTGTTGAACTTTCGATGTGTGCGTGAGATATTAACACTCTCTCTTCTGGAGGATTTATGTCGCTCATCGCTCGCGTTGTTTTTGCTGCCGCGGTTGCCTTCACTGCGTCGCCCTCGTTTGCGCAAGACGCCAAGCCGGCGGAACTCGAACAGGCGTTCGTCGACGCGCTCGGCAGCGCGAAAATGCTCTCGAAGGGCGAATATAAAGCGGTCCGCTCGGTGATGTCGGCGTACTTCGAGAAAAAGTACGATGCCGATATTCGTGCAGGCTTCGACAAAGACTACGAAGTAATCACCCAGTTCCTCAAGGACAATCCCGAGATTCGCGACACGTTGTTCACTGCGCTCAACCCCGAAGACGATCAGTTTGAGGAAGCTCTGAAAATCTTCCGGGAGCTTTACAAACTCGGCCCGGACAAGCTGAAGGCGCACGCGAATCTGGCGATTGCGATCTGCGTCGTCTGGGACAATCCGAAGGCGATCTACGACTACCGCCCGCACCAGCGGCGTACGCGCAGCAACCTGCCCATCGATCCGTTGACGATCGGCTGGAAGGAAAACTACGAATATTTAATCGCGCATGAAGGCGAACTGAAAGGTGTGGTGCAAAATCTACCTTGGGAGTTTCTCGTACATATGGTCAACAATCGCACGCCCGGAACCGAACGCGATTGGGCGATCAAAAACTACATGAAGAAGCGCGCCGGCATTGGCGGTATCTATAAGGAGATCGTCTACGATAAAGAGATGCTTCGGACAGAACAAAAAAACGGTGGAGGCAAGGGAGAATGCCGACTCACCGGCAACGACTACACGCTCGAGGGCGTCAAGAAATACGGCGGAGTCTGCGCACAACAAGCGGACTTCTCGGCGCGTGTGGCGAAGAGCATCGCGGTGCCTGCGGAGTACGTCTGGGGCGAAGGCAACAGCGGCGGTTTGCACGCCTGGGTGATGTGGGTTGAAATTAAGAACATCACGAAAGAGAAGATCGATTTCGTTATGCTCTCCGAAGGGCGTTACTTCGGCGATCAATTTTACATCGGCCATCTCACCGACCCGAAGAGCGGCCGCCCGATTACGGATCGCGATATGGAACGACGCCTCGCCACGGTCGGCGTCGCGCCGCAAAATGCACGCCATGCCGATCTCCTCATGCGAATGTACCCATATTACGAGGAAAAGAAGGAACTCACGCCGAAACAGCAAGTCGTATTTCTGAAGAAAATATTCGAGATTTTCCCGCACTGCGAGAAAGCCTGGACCGAACTCGCGGAGGTCGCGAAGGACGGCAAAACCATCGACCCGCCCGATGCAGTCAACCTCGCGAACAAGGCGTTCACGAGTTTTGCGGGTTACCCCGATTTTAGCTGGACGCTGTTCGACCCGATTTTAACGAGCCAAAAGGACAAGACGCAACGCGGTTCGGTCTTCGAGAAAGCGGTGCTAAAGTACGAGTCGCTCGGTCGCCCAGATCTGGCGTGCGAGTGCCGGATCAAGTGGGCGGAGTACATCGAAGATGCGAAAGATTACAAGAAGGCCGCCGAGGGTTTGGCACAAACGATCAGCAAGTTCCCCGGCGAAGGGCGCTACGTGCCGAAGGTGCTCGACAAGCTCGCGGAAGTGTGTGCGAACTATAAGGATGGCACGAAGAAACTCGCGAAGTTCTATACGGAGTTTCTACCGCGCATACCAAAAACACGCGGCGACGAAGTCACCGATTACGCCGTTAAGGTACACGAACAAGCCCATGCATTCTTCAAGGCGAACAACATGCCCAAAGAAGCATCACAAGTCGAAGCGGTGTTGATCCCACTAAAGCGGGCCAAGCCGAGCAAACCATAGACGAAAACAATCGTCCTCATGGATCTTCTCACCGAAACCGAGACGGGGGCACAATGGCAATCGATTACACATCGTCTTTGCCGCGAATCTGAGCCTTCAACATGTGTCGGAGGCGGCCTTCGATCTTCTGGTGGGCCTTCTCGATTTCCTTCTCGCCGAGCGTGCGGTCCGGTGCCTGGTACGTCAGTGCGAACGCGAGCGATTTCGTTCCAGCGGGGATGCGGTCGCCGGTGTAAACGTCGAACAACGTCGCATCGCTCAGTAGATCGCCGCCACCCGCGAGTAGCTCTATACGCACGGCATCGACGGTCGTTTCCGCAGAGACTATCAGCGCCACATCGCGTTTGGCGGGCGGGTGCGTGCTGAATGGCCGGTAAGCATTTCGCGTCGGAATTGCAGCCAAGATTGCCTCGAAATCGAGTTCGGCCACTTGCACGGTCTTATCGGTGAAGCCGAACGCCATCGCGACTTTCGGGTGCAGTTCGCCGAGCGTGCCGACGACCTTACCGCCGATTACAAGTTCGGCTGCCTTGCCGGGGTGTAGGTGCGGGGTCGTTTTCGTGCCGCGAAACGTCACGCCCACGAGATGCAGGTCGGCCATCAGCGAATCGACGATGCCTTTCAGGTCGTAGAAATCGAACGACATCGGCTTCACGCCTTGCGGGTCGTCCCACGTGGTAGCGGTCCGGCGACCGCACAAAACGATCGCCACCCGGCGCGGTTCGTCGGGCAGTGCGTTGGCGTTCGGTAGGTACACCGAGCCGAGTTCAAACATCGCCACGCGCGCGTTCGATTCGAGGTTGCGTTGTGCCACCGCCAGCAATCCCGGCAACAGCGTCCGGCGCATTGCGGCGCGTTCCGGCGAGAGCGGGTTCACGACATTCACGAAGCCCGATTTCTCCGCGGGCATTCCGAGTTTCGTTTCCGCTTCAATCGAACTCAGCGAGTAAGTCACCGCTTCAAACAACCCGAGTTGAACCAAAATATCCCGAGCGTGCTCTTCGCATTCGAGCGACGGATTCCCCTTCGGCGTCGGCATTTCTTGCGATAGCAGCGACTCCGGCAGTTTGTCGTAACCGGTCACTCGCGCCAGTTCTTCGATCAAGTCGGCCGCACCCGCTTGAATGTCCAACCGGGTCGGCGGAACGGTGACGGACCAGCCCCACATCGTCGTTTCCACCTGAAATTGCAACGCTTTCAGCACGCGCTCGACTTCCTCGGGCGGCAGGTCGAACCCGAGCAAGCGGGCAATTTCGCGTTTGTTCAGTTCGACAACTTGAGCCGGTAACGGGGCCGGATATTGTTCGACGACCCCCGCCAGTACCTCGCCGCCCGCGTGCCGGTGCAACAACTGCGCGGCCCGTTTCGCGGCCGATGGCACGATCTCCGGGTGGATGCCTTTGCTGAACCGCGAACTCGCTTCGCTGAACAAATTAAACTTGCGCGCCGTCTTCCGCACGCTGACGAAATCGAACGCAGCCGATTCGAGCAAGATCGTTTTCGTAGTCGCGGTCACTTCGGTGTCGTGTCCGCCCATCACCCCTGCAATCGCGATGGCACCGACATCATCGGCGATCACCAAGTCCTCGATATTGAGCGTGCGATCTTGGCCGTCGAGCGTCTTGAGTAGTTCGCCTGCCTTGGCACTGCGCACGATGATCGTCGGCGTTTGGCCTCCCGCACGCTTTACCAGCACGTCGTAATCGAAGGCATGGAGCGGTTGGCCGTATTCGAGCATCACGTAGTTCGTGATGTCGACGATGTTGCTAATCGGCCGCATTCCCGCGTATTGCAGCCGCGAACGCATCCAGCGTGGGGCCGTACCAACGGTGACGTTGCGAACGATTGTGGCCGAGTAGCGCGAGCAGAGTTTCGCGTTCTCGATGCGGACTTTCACGCGGCCTTCGGCAGTGTCCGCCACCGTGGGAACGCTCAGGTCTGGCTCGGTAACGGTTGCGCCCGTGAGTGCTGCGACTTCCCGCGCGATGCCGAGCAACGACAAGCAGCGGGCCATGTTCGGCAGCACGTCGAGTTCGACGACAATGTCGCCGAGGAGTTCGGCCATCGGCGTGCCGGGGGCTGCGTCGTCGTCGTCGAGAATGATGATGCCGTCGTGGTCGTCGGCGATGCCGAGTTCGTAGTTCGACATGCACATCGCGTCGTTCATGACACCGCGAAGTGCCTTCGGTTCCAGAGTGAAAACGGTCTTTTTGCCGTCTTTGTCCGCGTAGAAGTATTTGCTGCCGCGCAGCCCGAGCGCGACTTTCATGCCGCTCTGCCCCGGTGCGATGTTCGGCGCACCGGTGACCACGGTCTTCGTTTCGGTCGCACCGTACTCCAGCGTAACGAGCTTGAGTTTATCGGCTTCGGGGTGCTTCTCGATCCGGATGACGTGGGCCACCACCACCTTGTCGCTTTCCCAAACGAGGCCCGCATCTTCGGGCTTCACGCGCAGCCCCGCGGGTGCCGCACGGCCGAAGAGTTTCACGCCCGCCGACTCGAGGCCCGCGAGCGTCAGCCGTTCGACGAGGTCCGCCGGGTTCGCAGGCAGGGGCACGTATTCACTCAACCACGAAAGCGGAACGAGCATGGCAGAATCCCGAGGAAAACGGACGACGTAACAACGCGGCACAGATACGTTTTGTATGTCGTAGCCGTCACTTTGGGTGGGTACCGACCATTTTGTCGGTAAGTCCGGTCACGGCGTCAATTGCCAGATCGCGGGGGTGCTGAGGTCTGGGTTGCCGGGGATGATGTACCGCCCGGCGATGTAGAATCGGCCTTCATCGTCGCGCGTCGTACTGCCGTAAATCAGCAAACTTTTGAATGTGGCCACGGGTACTGGCACCACGATCGGTTTCGCCGTTGCACGCTTTGTACGTAGGTCGAACGACAGCCATTCGGACGCCGCACCGCGTTGGCCGATCCCGCAGAGTGTCGTTTCGCCATCGTAGGTGAACAGCGATGGGGTGTCACTTTCGCCATCGGGGTGGAACCAGCCGAGGTCGGCGAACGCGGTTCCGGTGTCGCGTGGGTCGATGCGATACAGGCGGCCACGGTCGGTGACGAAGGCGTAACAGTCATTTTTCAGTGGCGTGACGCCGACGATGCCGTGCGAGGATGCATCGGGTGATGTGCCGTAATGCGCGAGCGGGAACACAGCGATTTCTTGTAGTTGTGCATCGTATTCGACGAGCGCGGCAATCGACTTCGTGCCTTCGATTTTCAGACGAGGTACGAAGACGTGGCCACGGGAATCGGCGATGAGGTTGCGGGTCGTGTGCCCGCCGACGGACCCCACCCGAACGCTGTTTGCCACTTTGCCGGTAGCGGTATCGACCTGATAGAGCACGTGACCGAAGTAGCCGAGAAAGTAAACGAACCGCCCACCGACTGCGGATGCGATCACCGCTTCGCGCACTTCCGCGATATGTTCCCATGCGGCATCGGCGACCGGTTTTCGACGCCACAGGTGCGAGCCGTGCGTCGGCAGTTTCGAGCCATCTTCGTTCTCGCCGCCCTCATCGAGCGACGCGAAATAGATGTAACCATCGGCGGCTTGCAGAATTTTCGTGTGAATCTTGTTTTGTTCGACTCCCGGTTTCGCGAGGTTCAGGCGGGTCAGATTCTCGACGACGCCACCGATGTCGATCGACTTACCCGTTTCCGGGTCGAACTCGAAGAGATGCGCCGAGAGATTCTCCGCACCATCGCACGAGACGCCGAAATAAATTCGCCCGCGGTGATCGCGACCAGTGCTTCCCCAAACTGACGCTGCCGCATGAAACAACGGCCATTCGACTGCACGCACCGTCGGCACCCGCGTCGGGTCGATCGGTGCATTCGAGAAGACGAAGTTCTTGGCCGTCGGCGGTTTCTCTATCGGAATGGCCTTCGTTCGCGACGCTGGCTTCGTAACCTCGACTACCGCGATGGTTGGGACTGGCGTAATTGCCGGCGCACACCCTGTCAGAATCAGCAACCCAATCCATCGCATTCGCATTGTGACTTCCTCCGTTTGTAAAATCATACGCGATGTCGATTAAGATTCTGCCTGCGTTGTGGTATGAAAACTATCGCCTGTTGGGTAAGATTGACTGGAGAAGGCCGTCCCACCTGTGGAGAATCTGACGATGTCCGAACCCGAACAACCGTTGGCCGTTGGCCGCCGCCCCTGGATTCTCGCTGCGGTCACCCTGCTCGCAATGATTGCAATTATTACGGGGTTGGTGTATTCCACTTCGTCGGTGAACGCTCGCCAAGAAGAAAAGCCGACGAAGAAAGCCGACGACGAGAAAGCCGAACGCGAACCGCAGCCCGCGCCCGAACTCGATGGCGGCATCGCCTGGCTGAACACGGCTGGCCCGATCAAGATGAAAGACTTAAAAGGTAAAGTCGTCTTGCTCGATTTCTGGACGCTGTGCTGCATCAACTGCATTCACGTCATGCCTGACCTCGCGAAACTCGAAAAGAAATATCCGAACGAACTCGTCGTGATCGGCGTTCACTCGGCGAAGTTCGAGAACGAAAAGGACACGAAAAGCATCCGCCAAGCGATCCTGCGTTACGAGATCGCACACCCCGTCGTCAACGATGCCGAACACAAGATCTGGAACCGCTTCGGCGTCAGTTCGTGGCCAACGGTGGCCCTCGTCGATACGGAAGGCAAGTTCCTCGGTCATGCTTCGGGCGAAGGCAATTTCGATCTCCTCGACAAAATCATCGGCAAGCTCATCAAGGACGCGAAGGCCAAGGGCACGCTCGACGAGAAGCCGCTCCGCTTCGACCTGATTCGCTACCGCGAAACCAAGGACACGCCGTTGTTCTTCCCAGGGAAAGTCCACGCGGACGGCAAGAGCAACCGGCTGTTCATCGCCGATAGTACGCACCATCGCATCGTCGTCACGGACCTCGCCGGGAACAAGATCGACATCGTCGGCACCGGCTCGCCGGGGCGTACCGATGGGGCCTTCGACGTCGCCCGATTCGACGACCCGCAAGGCATGGCACTCGACGGCGAAACGCTCTACGTGGCCGACCGAAAGAACCACTGCATTCGTGCCATCGACCTGAAAACGAAGACCGTCAGCACCGTGGCTGGCACGGGAACGCAAGAGGGCGATGCCACGAACCGCCGTCTCGATCAGGCGATTGCCGGGACGAGCATCGGCTTGAACAGCCCGTGGGATCTACTGGTGATTGGCCGCGAATTGTACATCGCGATGGCGGGGCACCACCAGATTTGGACGATGGAACTCGACACGAAGAAGATTAAACCGTACGCCGGCGATGGCCGCGAAAACATCAAGGATGGCCCGCTGTACGCCGCCCGGTTCGCGCAACCTTCGGGCCTTGCGACCGATGGCAAGTTCCTTTACGTGGCCGATAGCGAAGTGAGTGCGATCCGAAAAGTGCCACTCGGCGGCGAAGGCCGTGTCACCACACTCGTCGGCGAAGGATTGTTCGAGTTCGGCGACATCGACGGCACCGCCGAGAAAGTGCGACTTCAGCACGCGCTCGGTGTGATATACCACGAAGGCAAGCTGATTATCGCCGACACGTACAACAGCAAACTGAAGTTCCTCGACCCGAACACGCGAACCTGCACGACGTTCCTCGGTGGTGATGACGCCGACAGTTTCTTCGCAGGGCCGCTGTTCGACGAACCTGCCGGGCTGAGCATCGCGAACGGCAAAGTCTATGTCGCCGACACCAACGCGAGCCGCATCCGCGTCGTCGATCTGGCCACGAAAAAGGTCAGCACGCTGATACTCAAAGGCGTGCTGCCACCCCCGCCGCAAAAAGAATGGCTACCACCCACCGAACCGAAAAAGTAACTTATTCTTACCCCAACGGGGTTCCATCTGATAGCCCAGGGTTAGACGTTTCGTCGTACCCCTGGGAGTACGAACGGGATGATCGATATGACGCGTCTCATGGCAATGGTGGCGATGTGTATGACGGTGTCCGGCGCAACGGCGACCGACAAGGACGCTTGGTACGTGAAGGCTGTGAAGAAACTCGAAGTCACCATCGAACCCGCGCAAGCCAAGCCGGGCGAAACGGTGACGCTCAAGTTGCTCGTTCACCTCAACGATGGCTATTACACCTACCCGCTCAAGCAAGAAGACAAGAACGCGGCGGGCATGGTGAACAAACTCGCGTTCGCCGACGGCACCGGTTTGATCTTCGTCGGCGAAACGAAAGACCCGATCGACTACGACACGAAAGCCGAACCCGAACTCGGCATCAAAGAGATGCGGATTTATCGCAACGAAGTGATTTACGAACGCAAAGCGGTCGTCTCGCCGAAGGCCAAGGCCGGCGAGATCGCGATTGCGTTGAAGTCGTTCCGGTTGAACGTGTGCGACAAATCGAACTGCTACCCGACGAAAACCGTGATGCCCGAAGCGAAGTTCAAAGTCCTCGAAGGCCCCGCCGTCGCGGTGGCCAAAGAGTTTCAGGACGAAGTGCGAAAAGCGTTGGAAGAGAAGTAGCCTACTTCTTCACCGCCGCCTTCAGCGCTTCGAGCACGGCTTTCGCGTCGCCGTCATCGACGGAAACGAACGCGAATGACTTCACGACTTTGCCGCCGTGGACAGATTCTCCGGAGTGACACTCAGGGGATATTCGGGCAATGACAATCCGAGTGTCGGAAGGGATTGCAGTCGCCGCCAGGCACGGCTAATTCGAGACGTTTCTGCTGCGACGAACGCGGCGTCGAAGTTCGACTTGGCGAACGCGCCCGTACAAGTGAGCATCGCCCACGATTCGCCGTCAATGTATTGCGCGAGTGCCGGATTGCAGCGAACGTGGCACTCGCGTTGAAGGTGCAACGCTTCGAGCGGCACTTCGCCCAAAATGTAGCGTAAGTACAGGTCCGAATCGGTGACGGCCTCGACGTCCAAACCGCAGACCAGACAGCGATAGCCTTCGTCGCATCGTGCCATACTTTAACCTTTTTTCAAGTTCTCGATATACTAAACCAATTGGAGTGCGACTCCTAACGAAGAATGGCTACGTGCGACGACGGATTGGTTGCCGATTTGCCAACTCGACCACGACTCGAAGAGACGGAACCATGCCGCTGCCTATTGTTGCCATCGTCGGCCGCCCGAACGTCGGCAAATCCTCGCTTTTCAACACGCTCGCGAATCGGCGAATCAGCATCGTCGACCCGATTGCCGGCGTCACGCGCGACCGCGTTTCCACGCTATTGGAATACGAAGGACGCCACTTCGAGCTAGTCGATACTGGCGGTATGGGCATCCAAGACATCGACAATCTGACCGAAGACGTCGAACGCCAGATTCAAAATGCCATCGAAACGGCGGCAGTTGTGCTGTTTCTCGTCGATATTCGCGTCGGGGTGACGCCGCTCGATCAGACGGTGGCCGAACGGCTGCGATCGATCGGCCGGCCGGTGATTTTCGTCGCGAACAAAGCCGACGACTCGAACCTCGACAACGCCGCTACCGAACTCTATCGCCTCGGTTACGGCCCGCCGTTGCTCGTCAGCGCGAACAGCCGTCGCGGTAAAGAAGACCTGATTTACGCGATCATCGACAAGCTGCCAATCGATACCGGCGAAGCACCCGATAGCGTCGAACTCAAGCTCGCAATCGTCGGTCGGCGGAACGTTGGCAAAAGCACGTTTATCAACAGCCTAGCGGAAGAAGAGCGAGTGATCGTGTCCGAAGTGGCGGGAACGACGCGCGACAGTATCGACGTGCGATTCGAGCGCGACGGCAAGACGTTCATCGCGATCGACACCGCCGGCGTTCGCAAGAAAAGCAGCATGTCCGGCAACGTCGAATTTTACAGTTTGCACCGTGCCGAGCGTTCGATTCGCCGTGCGGATGTGGTGCTGCACTTCTTCGATGCTCGTACGCGGGTCGGTCGCGTGGACAAGCAACTCGCCGAGTACGTCATCGAGAATTACAAGCCCGCGATCTTCGTCGTGAACAAGTGGGACTTGGTGATGCACGCGATGGAAACCGAGAAGATGGCGAAGTACCTTCGCGATGTCTTCCCGATGCTCGATCACGTACCGATCGCGTTCGTGACGGCGAAACAAGGCAAGAACACGATCCGGTTATTGAACCTCGCACAACAGCTTTACAAGCAGGCCGGGCAACGGCTGGGTACCGGCGAACTCAACCGCATTCTGAAGAACGCATTCGCGAACAACGTACCACCGGTGCGGTTCAATCGCGTGGCGAAGGTCTATTACGCGGCCCAAGTGGCAGTGTTCCCACCGACGATCGCGATGGTCACGAACGGCCCGGAACTGTTCGACAACACCTACACGAAGTACCTGACAAAAGTGTTGCGCGATACCAGCCCGTTCGGCGAAGTGCCGATCAAAATGATCTACCGCGCGAAGAACGAAGGCGGGAAGATTCGCGGCAAACCCGGCGAGGTGGAAGATCTGGCGGTCGATCTCGACGGCAACCCGATCCCCGACTTCAGCGGCGAAATCGAACCCGACGAGTTCCCGCCGCCGCCCGGTCGCGAGAAGGCCAAACCAACCCGCACCAAAGTCAAAGTCGCCGCGGCGAAAGAAGAACCCGCGCCGAGCGAAAAGCGATCCGAGCCACGCCGCGACAACATCGTGAACAAAGCCCCGTCGCAACGGATCAAATCGAAGAAGAAAGTGCCCAAGCCAAAGAAGCCCGGCGTCTGGGACATTTAGCGGGAGAAGTGGGATTGGGCGTAGCAGGTCACTCGCCCATTCGCTAAATTTTATGCCCGATCCACGAAAATGAGACATGGGCTACCGCAATCTCGCAGCTGCCGTCGCCGACCTCGAACGTACGAGACAACTCGTTCGCGTCGATTGCGAGATCGACCCCGTTCTCGAAGCGGCGGAGATTCAGCGGCGTCTCTATGCCGTCGGCGGCCCTGCGCTACTGATGACCCGCGTGAAAGGGACGCCATTTCCGATGCTGGCGAACCTATATGGCACCGCGGCCCGCATGGAGTTTCTCTTTCGCGATGCGATCCCGCTCGTTCGCAAATTGGTCGAACTGAAATCGGACCCAGACAAAGCCCGAGCGAAGCCGTGGCGATACTGGAACGTCCCGTTGGCACTTTGGCGGGCACGCCCCCACCTCACGCGTTCCGGGCCGATCCTGAAACACGAAACAACACTGTCGCAGTTACCGCAACTGAAATGCTGGCCGAACGATGGCGGGCCGTTCGTGACGCTGCCGCTGGTTTACACGGAACATCCGGAGCGGCCGGGCTGGGCGAAGTCGAACCTCGGCATGTATCGCGTGCAGTTCGGCGGCAACGAATTTATCCCGGATCGCGAAGTCGGGCTGCACTATCAAATTCATCGCGGCATCGGCGTGCATCATGCGGCGGCGGGGAAAAAAGGCGAGCGACTGCGCGTGAATGTCTTCGTCGGTGGGCCGCCGGCACTGACGCTGTCGGCAGTGATGCCGTTGCCGGAAGGGCTACCCGAAATCGCGTTTGCGGGAGTGCTCGGCGGGCGGCGAATATCGCTCGTGCCATCGAAAACCGGGCTGGCGATGCCCGCCGAAGCCGACTTCGTCATCTCCGGTTTTATCGACCCAACGCGAACGAAACCCGAAGGGCCGTTCGGCGACCACCTCGGCTACTACAGCCTGAAACACGACTTCCCCGTGATGACCGTCGAGGCCGTCCACCATCGGCCCGGCGCGATCTGGCCGTTCACCGTGGTCGGGCGACCGCCGCAAGAAGACACCTCGTTCGGCGAGTTCATTCACGATCTCACCGGACCGGCGATCCCGTCCGTGTTGCCCGGCGTGCGTGCGGTTCATGCCGTCGATGCCGCGGGCGTTCACCCGCTGTTGCTGGCCATCGGCTCCGAGCGATACACTCCGTACGCGGCTACGCGCAAGCCGCAAGAACTGCTAACGCAAGCGAACGCGATCCTCGGGCAGGGGCAGCTTTCGCTGGCGAAATATCTGCTGATCTTCGCCGGGGAAGATGCGCCGAACTTCGACATTCACGACATCGCGGGTTTCTTCCGGCACTTGCTGGAAAGGGTAAACTGGGCGGACGACCTGCACTTTCAAACGCGAACGACGATCGACACGCTCGATTACTCCGCCGGCCAAGGGTTGAACGCCGGTTCAAAAGTCGTGATGGCGGCAGCAGGGCCAGCGCGGCGCACGCTCGGTACGCAACTGCCGCGATTGCCGTTGCACGATGGCTTCCGCGATCCGCATCTGGCCATCCCCGGTGTCATCGCGCTCACCGGCCCCGAAGTGCGGGCGATTACCGATGCCACGCCACACGAAATTACCAAACTGACAGAGGCATGGCAGTCCGAAACATCGCTCGATGCGTTCCCGCTAGTCGTCGTCGTCGACGATGCCGAGTTCGCGGCCCGCACGCTCAATAATTTTCTCTGGGTGACATTCACGCGATCCGACCCGGCGACCGACATTCACGGCGTCGGCTCGTTCACGCACCGCAAACACTGGGGTTGTCGCGGCCCGCTCGTCATCGATGCCCGTCGCAAACCTCACATGGCCCCGCCACTCGTCGAAGACCCGGAAATTTCCAAACGGATCGACGCGCTCGCCGCGAGAGGCGGCCCGTTACACGGAATTCTTTGAGCCATCACGATGCTCGGTTCGGGTCGCGGCCGCCGTTTGATCGCGTTCGTCAGCGGTCGTTCGACGAGATAGTACATCAGCAAACCGCCGCCGACACCGGAGCCGAACATGATGCCGAGCCAGACGAGGTGCGGCCAAAAACGATGGCTGATGCCGAACGACGCGAACAGCGCGCACACGAAAAAAATGCTGTGGTACAAGTAGATCGAGTACGACGCATCGCCGACGACCCGCAAATATCGCCACCGTTTCTGCTCGCCTGCCGCCATGGCGTACACGATCAACACCGACGCCGGGCCGAACGCCAGCACCCGGTACCACGTCTGCGCACTGAATGCATCGGCGGTCGACTCTGCCAACAGCGTCACGACCGATGCCGCCCACGCGATCCCCACGAACAGGCACGTTCGTGGCCCACGAACATAACCGCGTTTCACCAGAACTGCGGCCAGCGCGCCGCCGAGGAACTCCAACACGAATGGGCTGAACGGCATCTTCCCATATGCCGAGGTCGGCTCGTAATCCATGATTTTTGCCGCCAGCACGACGGTCGCCCAGACAACACCGAGACACCACGCGAAACGTTTCGGCAACAGTAACAGCAGGCTAAAGGCGAGGTAAAACATCACTTCGTACGTCAGGCTCCACGCGACGGGCATCACGCGATTACCGTCTAAACGTGGCGATAATAGCAGCCACTCGAACCAATCGCGTTGCCATCCGGTGGGGAACTGCGGCTGATTCGCCACTAAGTAAAGAAGCACTGCCGTCGCGATCATCGCGACCCAAAACACGGGGAAGATTCGCCACACCCGACGGAAAAGGTAACCGGGTAACTTCGCACGATTGCCGAGGTGCTCGAGGTGCGAATAGACGATGATGAAGCCCGAGATCGCGAAGAATAAATCGACACCCGCGTAGCCGAACCAGCGATACGGCTGCATCCACTTGATGCGCGGCCAGACCATATTTTCCCACATCCCCAAGTGGTAAAACACCACGAGCAGGCAGGCGATCCCGCGCAGAGCTTGCAAATTATCGAGCGATCTTCGCATCCATGCAACCACGAAGGTGAAACGGGACGGTTTTGAACCGGGCCGAAATTTTCATTTCAACCGTATTCGGGACGACCCGCACGATCGGAATCTTCAAAATTTCCGTGCGATTTTCTCAACGGTACGCAATCGCTGGACTAGAATTCGACGCCGACGCCGACCTGGCATCGATTCGACGGGTATGTTCTTTCTGGCACAATGCAGCGACCGACACACCGACGATCCACCCCACCGACGGCTGCTCTTCCTTACGGGATCGGATTCCCGCAAACGAGAGGTTTCTCCGTGAACGGTGACCGACTTGCCTCGCACTTGCAACGCAAACAGTACGGTGATTTCACACTCACCGAGGCCGTCCGCCCTGCGCTCGACGTTCCCGTGCGACCGCGACAAGGTTACCGCATCCACATCTATCGCGACCGCGAATTCCGCCTGCCGATGCTGACCGCGTCGGTTTCGGCGGAATTATTGTTCGATACCTTCCTGACATTGCTCGAACCGCTCGGCGACACGCTGCACGTCGTACTCGAAAGCAGTCACGGCCAGCACGGCGACGAACGCCGCGAGATTCGCCGTAATAGCATCGATGCCCCCGTTCTGGCAAGCCACTTTTGCGACTTCGAAGATCTGTTGCTCAACGATGGGTGTACGGGCGTATCCGTACTGAGTGCGAAGCGACCGATGGAAGTGCAGTTCGACGAACACAAACTATTGACGATCTACGCACCGAACCTGAAACCGTTCCAGCGTGTATTACGCTCGATGGGCATCCGCAAGCGACGGGTTCTCCCGCTCATCACCGAAGCCGAACACCTCCACCACTCGACCGAAGCCCGCGCCGACGAATTCGACCAACTCGCCTACCGTCTCGGCGTCGCCGATTTCGATCAAGTCTTAATGGACGACGAGATTGGGTACTGAGGCGAACGGACACGTTACTTTGCAATTCATCTGGTTTCTGATACGATTTAGGAAACCCAGAGTGAATTTGATGACTCCTTACATTTATCCGCGATTGCTCGAACTTGAGGGGCGACACCCACAAGATGCCGGTTGCTGGTCGGTGACACTGAAACGCCTCCAAAAAGGCGAGGGCATTCTCAATGAGGATGAGCCAGACTTTCTAGTGGCCATTCCAGACTCGGGAATATTACCTTCCGCGCCAATCATTTATCGCGATCGAATTAGTCCCCAACGCACTTTCTGGTACAAACGCATCCGGTCTGCGTCGGAATGTGAAACCAGACTGGTCAACAATCCCGGTACAGTAATTGGAGGCGTCGCACTCCAATTAACCGCTGGCTGGGTTCACCCGGAATCTGGATACATCCCTTCGCCACAACTTGGCGAGCCACTTCTCGACCTCACTCACGCTGTGAACATTTTTGATAGGCGATCTGGTGGCAGATTATTTGCGTTTCAGAATTCATGGGGAGAGGAATGGGGCCATAACGGGATGGGGATGCTCCCGTACGATTACTTTGACCGTTATGTGTTCGAGTGCTGGCATGCCATATTCTCACCGCAAGAGTTGCGTAATTTTCGAAGTAAAAACCTGCCAAAACGTGGGAGTCAGAGTTGGAGCGGGTTGGACGAGCAGGGCCGCAAAGTCTACGGTTTCGAGATCGGCGACCCGACAACCGATGAACGACACGGCTGGGCATTTGCTATCGAGCGCGAAGGTCGGCTCGAAGTGGAAGAATTATTCGTCCGCCACGATTTCCGTGGCTTGGGAATCGGGCGTTGGCTAGCCGAAAGTATCGCCGAACTGGCACGGATTAAAGCCATGCCGTTAGCGGTTTGGGTATCGTTTGCTGATAGCAAACGCGAGAGTGAGAAGACCTATCCGATGCTTCTTGCTATCGCTCGAATCCTAGGTGTGCGATTCCAGAAATCGCCGGTAAATTGGGCGGCTTACTACGCCACTTCCGACGGTGAAGGAAGCGATACGCCAATTGAGCCAACCGAGTTTCCCGCACGTCCTCGCTCTCCATTTGCAGCGATGGCAGCGGCAGCATTGGCATTGTCGAGTTTCGAGCCGCATTCGAATGGCAGTCACAATTCGAACGGTCGAACACCCATCGTTGCGGAAACGACCGACCAGGATACAGAGGTAACGATTGGCAGCGCCGAGTGGGACGCAATTACGGAACGGCGAGCGAACCTGATCGTGAAAAAGAGCAAACAAGCTCTCACAACAGACGAGTTAGCCGAGTTTCAGCGACTTCAACGAATGACCCATCTATCGCTTGAGAAAGCGTATCCACGCCCACGCTTGACCGAGGAAGAACGGGCCATCATCGAGCGAGCACTCGAGCATTCCCACAACGACACTCCGTGACAAATCTACCGAAACCATTTCTATACCCGATTGCCCCACATGTCCGCAAACATGGCCCGTCGGGTTACATCGATTACAAATCGTACAAGCCGTGGCTGCGCGATGAATTCGTATTTCGCTGCGTCTATTGCATGGAGCGAGAGGTTTGGCATCCTAGCCGGGCAGGCGGATTTTCCTGCGATCACTTCGACTCGAAAGTAATCTATCCGGAACGCACGAACGATTACACCAACCTCGTTTATGCATGTCTTAGGTGCAACTCGATTAAAAATATGGTGCCACTGCATTTGGACCCGAGTCAAGTTGGCTATGGCGAACATATTCACGTCGATGATTCGGGTGAAATCGTCGCTTCGACTATCGTTGGCCAGCAGTTGATCGAGTTTTTCCTGCTTGATGTCGCGCCGGCAATTGACGTACGAGCCGAGATTCAGCTAATTTTGCGAGCGAAACGCGAACAGCCGGAAAATCCGGTGATCGATGCCATTTTCAAAGCGAAGTTTGGGTTCCCACTCGATCTGCCCGATCTTTACCGATTGAAACCGCCTACTGGAAATTCGAATGTGGGAAGTGAAGCCAATTCTTTTCACGCTCAACGCGAACGAAGAGCGTTACCCGAATACTACTGATGGGTCATCATTGCGATCACCCTTGTGGGCGCGGTTGGCCTTGGCCCTGGTAGCGAAGGCGCTTTTGGGCATCGACTTCGAGTGCGCCGAAGAGTTGTTCGTGGCGAGCGATGATTTGCCTCAGTGAATCCATGAGTCGCTTCGCGACGTACGGATTCAGCACGAGGCGATGGCTGAATTGGAGCGGTTCGGCGGTGTTGGGCGACTGCATGATGCCGGTGTGCAGGCCGATGTCGACGAGGATTTCTTCCATCGAACTACTCAGGCTCAATCGGAAGAAGTTCGCATAAACCGCTTGCATCTTCGAGACGTCGATCGGGATCTGAATCGACGTCGGCTGAGCGCTCGCTGCGGTCAGTGGGACTTCTGGCGTCTTGGCTTCGTCGGCCATAACAACATCTCCAAGTGGGGGTACATTCGGTCGCGGTATATATAGACCGCAGACAACGTGGTTGCGCAGTTCGCTTACTCAATCTATCCGTTGCCTCGCGTGTGTGAAGGGGTTCACGCGATGTCGGTCGCGTTGGCATCGTATTCTGCGAACAACGTTGCCAACGGTAGCGTGAAACCGGGTAGCACCGTGCCGCCATCGAGAGTCTCGACGAGTTCGCCCGCATCGTCTGCCGATTGATAACGGGTGGCTGTCCGCGCTCGCGGGTCGATCTCCCAGACCAACTGGCAGCCCGATGCGAAATATTCTCCGCGTTTCAAAACCAACTCGGCCACGGTGTTACTCGGGCTGATAATCTCGACGCACAAATCGGGGCACCAACCGCCCACTTGCGGGATCGGGTTCGGTACGCGCTCGCGCCGCGTGAACGACACGTCGGGTAACCGCAAGTTGCCCTCGACCATGCGAAATTGCGCATTGGCCCCGATCACTGCACCGAGACGCCTCGGGATGACGTGCCCGTTGAGAAAGTACCCGAGCAACATCCCCAAATAGCCTTCGGGTGCGCTCATCGGTTTCTCCACCAGCGTGCCATCGACGAGTTCGCAGTAACAGCGGGTTTCGTGCAATTGAATCGCGTCGGCTTCGGTGGCAGTGCCGGGAAGTGGGTGCCAGCGCACGCGGTCGGCGGGGATGTCGCCGAGGGTATGCAGGAAGTCCGCCATCGTCCGGCGAGATTGCGCGAGAGGTGCGGACATCGTTTGGCCCCGTGGGTTCATCCGGGCATTCTACCGCAATTTCGTCGTGTCATCGAATTCTGCGTCGAGCGAAGCCCGACGAACCGGACATGCCGCCACAAACAACACGAAGTCCCGCACGGTGACGATGACGACCGGTTGCACTTTGCGAAGCATCACCTCAGGTGGAAGTTGGCGACCCAACTCCGCAATTACTTTGAGGACGGCGTCCTCCAGATCTTCATCCTCCACCCCGGAGATGCGGCTGATGTTGTCTTCGGCACGAACCGGGAACGCAGCGACCGCACCGGAACAACATTCCTGGAACTCGGCGTAAACGGCATGCAGTATCTCAGCCGGTATGTCGTCTGCGGCAAACGAGGAGTGGAACGTGTCGAAGTTCTCGCCGGGCCGGGAAGCCGCGATGCGGCGAATGCGAACCCGAAACCAGGCCACACTCACTGCTACCAAGAGGACGATTCCAACGACTGCATACACCCACGTCGGCACCTCAGCCTCCTCGGTTGAACGGGACCACAACCGTTATGCAGATGCCGACCGGTCGGCCAAGTCGCCGGCGAAATGTTCCACGCCCTCGTGGTCGAATACCACCGGGATACCACCCGGTCCGATGAATATGGCCACTCCGTCTCGTTGGACCAGTGCGCCAGGGTGGTCCACCTCGAACTGTCGGCCATTGAGGAGGACGACAGTGAACGGCCGGAACGGCGACCGGTCGCGGAACGCTTGCAGGGTATGGTCGAAATTGTCCGTCGTCATCAGCGTGTTCCAGAGGTAAGTACCCGTCCAAGATCTATTCCGTGTATTCGACATTTTCTGTAAGTTAATGAGCACTTCAGGGAAGAGGGAAGAGGTGGCTATGGCTACGGAATTG
>JAYVQG010000095.1:0-9640 GCA_043757025.1 Limnoglobus sp. | reverse complement strand
GCGATGCCGATCCACCACGAGCACGCGGCGGGCATCGACGTCGGCGATGCGAGCCACTGGGTTTGCGTCGGCAACCACCCCGATGGCACGCCCAACGTCCGCGAATTTCCCGCCCACACGGCGGGGCTTCGCCAACTGTAGGCGTCGATGGCTTTGCGAACTTTCCCTGCCCAAGGTTTTACGGTGTTACCAGTTTTATTGTATCGACTGAGTACGTCTTCATTGAGGTGCTTGAATCGCGCCGTTCGGACTGCAACAATCGTTTTCGGATCTTGAGGTAAAGGGTATGCTTTTTCGATGGTTTCTGGCGTTTGAAACGCTTCCATCTGATCTAATAATGACTTCGGAACGACGACTGGCGTGGCCGGTTTGGCCAACGGATCCACCGGATCGATTATCGGCTTATCTCGGCCATACGCGGGGAATGCGACCCAAAGCGTAAGGCTCATCGCTACGGCAGTCAGATTCCGGGCATTGCAAATTGTGCGCATATTTATTCTCCTTACCACTTACAGTATGAATACGCATATCAAGTGGGTGAAGCGCACGCGCTCCGCTCCGAAGACTGCGCGTCGCGGCTAATTCTGGACGCGGGGCGAATTGGTGAAGCGTCGCGGCTAATTCTCCAACCCGCCGAACAGCGTGCTGCCGACGCGGATGTACGTCGAGCCTTCTTCGATGGCGACTTCAAAATCGTTGCTCATGCCCATGGAAAGGTGCGGCAGTTTCAGGCCGGTGGCGGTGCGAAGGCGGTCGCGGATTTGTCGGAGTTCGACGAAGGTGGGCCGCGACTCTTCGGGGTCGTCGCCGTAGGCGGCCATCGTCATCAATCCCTCGAAGCGAACGCCGGGGAGTGACGTAGCCATGTCACCCATCGTTGCGGCGTCGTCGGGCGAGATGCCGCCTTTCGATTCTTCCCGCGAACAATTGATCTCGAGCAAGATCGGCACGGGCAGGCCGCGACCCATGCCGAAATCGCTAAGCGCGCTTAGCACGCGCTCGCTGTCGACCGAGTGAACGAGCGACACCATCGGGATCGTTTTGTCGAGTTTGTTGCGTTGGAGGTGCCCGATCAGGTGCCAGCACGCCTGCGGGATTGCGGCCGATTTTTTCCAGATCTCTTGCGGGCGACTTTCGCCGAAATCCTTCACGCCGAGCCGCGAAACGACTTTCGCCACGTCGGCTGTCACCGTTTTGGAAACGGCAATCAGCGCGACGTCCTTACGCAGCCGTTGCGCGCGATCGCAGGCCGCCTGAATTCGCGATTCGACCTGCAACAGCCGCGAACGGAGTTCGACTTCGAGGTTCAAAAGCATGGTCCTCGAACTACTTTGCGAGATCGACGCAGACCAGTTCTTCGTCGTTGCGGACGAACATTTTCTTGTTGGCGAACGCAGGCATACTCCAGACGACGGTACGGCCGAAGACCTTGTGCGTCGGCTTCAGGATCGTCGCGCGGTCGATCGCTTCGTAGCCCTTCGGCGACATCTTGCCGATGACCAGTTCGCCCTGCTCCGTGGAGTAGAAGTAGCGGTCGCCGTTCTTGACGATGAACGCGGTTTCCGAGTTGCCGGACTTGCCGATGACATCTTCGGATTCCCACAGGCGCTTGCCGCTCGGGATTTCGACCGCGAACAGTTTACCGCTTTGGTCGAAGCCGTAAAGCGTGCCATCGACGAGGATCGGCTGCACGTTCACCGGCGAAATTCCGAGGCCCTTCTTGTCCTTCCACACGGTTTCGGCATCGGGGTGGCCATCGGTGGTCTTCAGCTTCACGAGCATGTTCTTGTTGTTCCAACCGCCGCCGAACAGATACTCGCCGGAGACGATGGGCGACATGATAATGCTGCCGTTGTCGGCGGTGTACGGCTGCGTCCAGAGGCGTTTGCCGGTCTCCGGGTCGATCGCGGTGAAGGCGCGTGGCTTGAGCAAAATCAGCTGGCGAACGCCATTCACGTCGATGATCGTCGGCGGGCAATAGCCGACGCCATCGGGGCCGGTCGACGACTCGGCTTTCCAGATTTCCTTGCCGGTGTCCTTGTCGAGCGCGACGACGTGCGAACCGTCGCCACCCGCGAGCGTGATGAGTTTCTGGCCGTCGATCAGCGGGTGTGCGGCATAACCCCAGAGCGGCGAGCCGTTCTTGTACGTCACTTTCAGGTCTAACTGCCAAACGACTTTGCCCTTGGTATCGAGGCACAGAAGGTTGCCTTCCGCACCGAGCGTGTAGACTTTGCCGCCGTAAACGAGCGGGGTACAACGCGGGCCGTTCGGGTAACTCACCGAGTACTTGACGGGGTATTCGTACTTCCAGATCTCTTTGCCGTCGGCTTCGTTGAGGCAGAAGATGCGTTCGAGGCCGGTGAGTTCCTTACGATCCCAGTTCCCTTCCGGCACTTGATCTTTCGTCAGGTAATCCATGACGAAAACCTTGCCCTCGGACACCGCCGGGCCGCTATACGAACCGGCGACTTTCGTTCGCCAGACGATCTTCGGTCCGCCCTCGGGGAACTTCTCCAGAATCCCCGCTTCCTTCCACACGTTATCGCGGGTCGGCCCCATCCACTGCGGCCAATCGTCCGCACGCCCCGCCATCGCCGTGGCGGCCAGCACCGCAAGAGTCGTCATCCGTACGAGCATGGTCTTCTCCAGTAACGGTATTCGAGCAGTGGCATTTTACGGAAAACAGCGGTCCGCGTTCAGCGGTCCGCATTAGCGTGCTATGCTGCGGCATGAGCACGAGAAAACGCATTCTGGTACACGGCACGATGGCGGCGGCAGCACTGGCGCTCATCGGATATATGTACGCACAACTAGCGGGCGTGTGGGCCGCCTCGCAGACGACGCACCGCACGTCGGCCGTCCTGAATCCGGCTACGAGCGACATTCCTGCAGCCAGTGCCGAGGAAATCGCGGGTATGCTGATGTGGCGCGTGCCGTTGACGATGGCCGCAATGGGCTTTGTCATCGTGGCCATCGGGGAAGGGCTTTTAGGCTTATGGCGGAAGCCGGTCGCGCTGCCAACGGATACGCGAACGCACGATGAAAAGGCCGAGGAACTCATCCAACAACTGTTGAAAGACGTCGAAGCCACGAAGGAAGAAGCAGCAGCGGTAAATTGATGCGTTCCAGCGAGTCGGTCCATTTCAAACACACTTTCGTATCGATACGTTTGTCGGGTAGCATGAAAGCGTTTGACAGCAGCGATTGCGCTGGTTATTTTCACGAGAGATCAACGTCGTTTCGACCTCGACAGAAAACCGTCGAACATGCAAGAACGCTCTCATAAAAAAGGCGAAAATTACCAGAAAGACGTAAAACACTGGTTGAGTCGAACGAGCTTTCTAGGTTTTGAGGCGGAGTTGTTCGGCGATGCGTACGATGTGACGAAAAAGGCCTGCACGATCGGCGGAGTCGTGTTTGATTTTTCCTTGAAACTCGGTCGTACGAATCTGGCGAGGCACATTCTTTATGGGGAATGCAAATATCGAAATGAACGTCGCGGAAACGTCAACGCCGATTTTAAAGAGTTCCTCATGCGTGTCTACAACGCACTTTCGGCAGCAGAGTCCGATGACGCAGACAGTGCAGTGTTCGTTTTTCTCAGCACGATTCCTCCCGATGATTGGCGGAAGTATCTGAAGAACAAACAGCGATATTGTAAGGACGACCTGAGTTGGAACCCGAACCGAGTTCCGGATGATATTGTGTTGGCATCGCTCGTAAATGTCGTTCATGTTCTGGTTTTGAACGCCGCAATTGTCGCCAAGGAAAGTTGACATGGGATTGAACTTGATACGAGAACGATTTGCCGATTGGCTCGAAGAGTATGGAGACGACACACGTAACCACTATCTTGCTAAGCTGGAAAAGCACATTGGGCAGAAAATCAATGTGAATAGTTGGCAGATCGCCGACAGAGAATTCCCGCGAGTGGGAAGCTACACCAGCTATAGCATTTTCCGGTTGTGCCTACAGTATGTCACTCGGGGCGACTACGAGGGCGAGTTGAGTGCGGAAGAAGATGTCGCGTTCGCGGCTCTCAGAGAATTTCGTACCGAATTGAAACCGCGATCCTTGAAGGTACCTTACGCGGCACACTTCTTGGAGTCTGGGGATACCGACACAATTTTCATCCCCGTGTTGTTTGCGGAACCATTCGCATACGACGAGCGATACGTGGCGAGTTTGTCGGGTGGCGTGAAAGCGCTGGAGGCATTCGCCAAAGGACTTCGCTTCGAATTGCTCACGGAAGCCGAAACGGAGTACGAAGTGGAAAATGGCAAGTGGTTACCCGTTGCCACGGCCAAGAATGTCGCTCGATTACTCCACTGGTTCTTCACGGAAAAACCGAACGCCTGTGTAGCACTCTCGTAGTTCACCGCAGTTCCACGGCGAACTCGAAGACGTTTTCGCGGCCGGCGATCACTTCGCGGTCGAGGCCGGATTTGTCGGGGCGACTGAGTTCCATTGGAAATGTGGACGTGTAACCGGCATCCGCTGAGGGTGCTTCGGCGACGGCGATGCGGTACCAACCGGCGGGGAGGTACGCGGTGCCTGCGCTTTTCAGGCGGAATTCGCCGTTGTCGTCGAGCGTGGCGATGGCCGATTTACCCGACGGGCCGCGCTCGGGGTGCGGCGTGAACGCGATCGTGCCCCCGGCGAGTGCGCGACCCTGGAAGAGCACGCGACCCCGCACCGTCGACTGCGCCAGCGGTTCGGATTTCCCGCAGCCGAGCAAACCGACGAACAGTATCAGTCCCGCGGCACGCCTCTTCACAGATACCCCGCATATCGGTCGCATTCGTTCCATTCGTCATCGACACGCGAAGAGTTTGAGTCGATCCGCTTTCGCTTCGCACGCATTCCCAGCGCAAATCCCACCCGCAAACTCCGCACGAAACCCCCCGCTTATTCCCGTTGACGCGATTCGTACCATCGGTTAGAACCCGCGTCCTTGATACCGGGACGGCACGGAACCGCCGCCCCGGACGTTTTGGCGGAGTGTGGGGGACTACACCGCCGCGAGTGGGAACCATGCAGAGGAGGCATTTCGTGAAGCGCGCTTACATTCTCTCGATCGTCGCGATCGGGATGGCGATTTTCGCCATGACGAGCTTGAACGCACAGACACCGGCACCTGCGGCCGCGGCCGCCGGTCGTGGTACCGGCGTGTTCAACGTTGCTCGCGTGATGAAGGACTACCAGAAATGGCAGTACTTCGCACAAGAGATGAACAAAGAACGCCAAGGTCGCGGGGCGGAACTCGCGAAGCTCCGCAACGACATCATCGAAATGGAAACGAAGATCAAGAACGAACTCGTGGCCACGCAAAAGGCGACCTACGAGCAGAACTTCGTGAACATGCAGCGTCAGTTCGAAGACAAAGAACGCAACATTCGCAAAGAGATCGACGACAAATCGGCCGCACACCTGCGTCTGCTGTTCGCCGAAATTCGCACGGTCGTCGAAGCCGTCGCGAAGACCAACGGCTTCGAGTTGGTAATGTCCTACCCGGACGCACTCACCGAAGAAGAAATGCGTTCGCCGCTGTACTACGACTTGAAGCTGCGTCCGCCCGCCGCGATGCCGTTCTACGTCTCGCCGAGCGTCGACCTCACGTCCGTGGTGGTCAGGACGCTGAACTCGAGCTTCCCCGCACCGGGCAAGATCGACGCCGCCCCTGCCGCTTCCGCACCGATGGGTACCGCACCCGCGATCGTCCCAACCGGCGGCATGAAGTAACGTGAAATTGTTTGCCGAACGCTATCAACGAACGCTCGCTGGCCCCGTCGATGTGACGGGTGTCGGCATTGTGACCGGTGCGAAGGTTCGCGTCCGGTTTCGGCCTGCGCCCGCAGGCCATGGCGTCGTGTTCATTCGTGGGGATCGTCCCGGTTCGCCGCGCATTCTCGCCCGCACGGCGACCGTGACCGACACCCGTCGCCGCACGACGCTCGGTACGGATCGCGACGGTGTGACGCTCGTCGAGCACGTTCTCGCCGCGCTGGCCGGGTTGCGAGTCGACAATTGCACGATTGAAATCGACGGCCCCGAACCGCCGGGCCTCGATGGCTCCGCGTGGGGCTTCGTGCGACCGCTACTCAATATGGGATTCATTCTGCAGTCGGGACGACGCCCGATTCGGAGTGTGAAGAAACCGATCGTACTGCAACGCGACGGGTCGTGCTTGGCGATTTACCCCGCCACCGACTCGACCTTGCGGGTGAGTTACCATTTAGATTACGGTGCGTCCTCGCCGATCGTGCCATCGGTGGCCACGGTCGAGATTCGGCCAGAAACGTTCACCCGCGAACTGGCGAACTGCCGAACATTCCTACTGGAATCCGAGGTCGAGGTGCTGAAGTCGCAGGGGATCGGGCGACACCTGACCCCGGCGGAGATTCTCGTGTTCGGTCCGCGTGGGGTGAAGGACAATCGGCTGCGGTATGCCGACGAACCGGCGCGACACAAGATCCTCGACTTGGTCGGCGATCTCGCGCTTTGCGGATTCGACCTGGCAGGGCACGTGGTGGCGTACCGATCCGGGCACGCCCTGAACGTGGAACTCGCGAACTGTTTGGCGGGACAGGAGGCCGACGTGCCGTTTCCCGCTCGACGACTTGCGGCCTAATTTATTTCACGCCGACGCAGGACGCGACGGCACGACGGAAGGCTAGGGACGGCATGACTCCGCTTCGTATTGCAGTCGTTGGAGTCGGGCACCTCGGACAGCATCACGCCCGCATTCTGTCCACGTTGCCCGATGTCGAACTCGTCGGCGTCGTCGATTCCAACTACGAACAAGCCTGCACCGTGGCCGAACGCCTCGGCACGAAACCGTTCGCAGACATCGAACCGCTGTTCGGCCGAATCGACGCCGCCACCGTCGTCACGCCCACGCTGTATCACCATCCCGTCGCGTCGGCGTTCCTCAAAGAAGGCATTCCCGTACTCGTGGAAAAGCCGATTTGCCGAACGCTCGCCGAAGCCGACGACCTCATCCGCCTCGCCGCCGATGCCGGTGTGCCACTCCAGGTGGGGCACATCGAACGGTTCAATCCCGCCTTCGAAGATCTCGCTCGCCGTCCGATTCGCCCGAAATTCGTCGAAGCCGAACGGCATGGCCCGTTCACCGGTCGCAGCGTCGATATCGGTGCCGTCCTCGACCTGATGATTCACGATCTCGACTTATTACTCGCGCTCGTACGATCCCCCGTAAAGACCGTCGAAGCCGTCGGCGCTTCGGTGTTCGGCGGCCACGAAGACATGGTCAACGCCCGGCTCGTTTTCGAGAGTGGCTGCGTCGCCCACGTCACCGCGAGCCGGATTACCCAACGCCCGAAGCGGCGATTGCGAATCTGGGCACCCGAAGGCTACGCGGGCATCGACTTCGTGACGCGGAAATTAGTGTTGGTGCAACAGAGCCAGGAAGTACGGCAGTACGGCCTACGTGCGGACAAAATGGACGCCGCCGCACGTGCGAAACTCAAAGACGACGTCTTCGGGCGGCACTTACAAGTGAAGTACTCCGATGGCGACCGCAAAGCCGACCCGCTGACCGCCGAGTTGCGTCACTTCATCGATTGCGTGCGAACGGGCCGCACGCCGCGCGTGACGGGTGAAGACGGTCGCGACGCACTAGAACTGGCCGAACGCATCCTCGTTAGCCTGCAAAGCCATTCGTGGGAAGGACACGCCGACGGCCCCGTAGGCCCGAACCGAATGCCGCGCCCCGCCGGCTGGCTCTTCGACGTCCCACGTGCCGAAGCGGCGTAACGCGGTTCGAGCGGGTCTGTGAATTGACTCCAGCCACTACCCACCCACCCATCCGTGGACTCATTCCCGAATTTCGGAACCAACTTAACACACCAACGACTTACGTCCGATTTGGATCGAGTGCTACCACGCGGGAAACCAAAGTTTCGGTGGTTCTTTCCGGCAAAACGGCAACGCGGATTCGAACCGTGCCAAAAATCGTTTGTTCCCATTGGAACGTACCGGCGTTCCGGATTCTACTCTTCCACGGCTTCCGGTTCGGCACCCGTTAAAAACGACCAGCCGCACGCGGCGCACATCTCGTCGGTTTCCTCCATCGCGGCCTCGCACGACAGGCAGACCGACGCCACTTCGGGTTTTGGCTCGAAGTACGTCTTCAACAGATTCGGGTGCTTCTCCAACACGGCGAGCGCGGCCACGGCATCGGTTTCGGCCACTTGCACCTTCACCCAACCGACGGCAGGGCCGAGGAGCCAATCGGCGGTGATCGTGTTCGAGTCGGCGACGAACGTGGTGATGCCCTCTTGTTCGAGCGCCCACTTCACCGTCTCGGCCTGGATCGACGACGGATACGTGCAGAGCGTCGTCAGTTTCGGTTCCATGGTCGCGCTCGCTGTCGGGTTCGTTCATGGCATCTTATATATTGAGCGGGGTGATTCGATACGTTTTGTTAGCCCGACGCGCAAGTTTTGAAGTTGCGCTAAATTGCAGTACAAACGCGGCGAGCGAGACCCAGGGGTACGACGAAGCGTCTAACCCTGGGCTATCAGATTTAACCCCGTTGGGGTAAGAACTGGCTAGGTATTTACCCGTATTTACCCCAACGGGGTTCCATCGTTTAGCCCAGGGTTAGACGTCTTCGTCGTACCCCTGGGCATACCTGCAAGATAGCGCAACTTCAAAACGCGCAAGCGAGGGGAACCCGCGTGAAGGCACGACATTGCAGAAACGATAGCAATCCCTCGCAAGCGCGTCGGGCTAACGGTAACGTCTCATTTCCGACCGCGAGAAGTATAGCGAAGATTGCGGTCGTGCTATCGATCGCGCTATTCCTTCGGCACCAACGCGAGTTGCACGGCGCGTGCGATTAGTTTCGCTCCGTCGGCGTTCGGGTGGACCTTGTCTGGAAACAGTTTCGCCTTGCCACTCAGGGCTTTGTACAAGTCGATCACCGGAAGCTTTTTGTCTTTTGCGAGTGCGAGCACCTTCGGAATCACGCCGTCTTTGATTCGCGAATTCTCGATCCCCCATTCTCCGGGGAAGGCAGGCACGGGCGTACAGAGATAGATTTTCGGCTTCGATTCCAGCTTCGCGAACGATTCGACGAGTGCCGTGAAGTCTGCCGTGAATTCGTCGGCGTGCTTCCAGTTCGCCGGCTTCGTGTCGTTCGTGCCGAGCTTGATGACGACGATATTCGGCAAGAACGCAAGTGCGTCTTTGTACTTCTTCTCGTTGATGTACGGTGCGTCGCCCTTGCTCAGCAGCGTTCGCCCGCTGACGCCGAAGTTCTTCACGTCGTACGCCTCGCCGAGCAACTGTTGCAACACCGCCGGGTACGCTTCCTTTTCCGGGTTCGTCAATCCCGAACCTTGGGTGATACTATCGCCGACGCAAGCGACGCGAATCGCCTCGGCGGCGTGCATTGCCAACGGGAATCCGCACACCACCGCCATCGTTGCCAGCCATCGCGCCATGATTTCGCTTCTCTGTGTATAGGAAAACGCAACTCCCTCGCTTGTGCGTTTTGAAGTTGCGCTGTCGTGATGTACAGACACGGCGAGTTCTGATTTTACTTGTTTCACGGGCACTCAGGGGTACGAAGCGCGACCCAGGGGTACGACGTAAGACGTCTAACCCTGGG
>JAYVQG010000094.1:0-9646 GCA_043757025.1 Limnoglobus sp. | reverse complement strand
CGCCGTGGCTACTGGGAAGCGAAGGACACGAACGACGACCTCGACAGCGAGATTCGCAAGAAGCGGGAAAAAGGCTACCCGCTGACGAACACCATCTTCGAAGACACGACGCGAGCCGTGCTGTACCAGAACGGTTTGGTGGCGGCCAACTACGACCTGCGGAAGGCGCACGATGTCGCCGGGCTGCTGACCGATTTCTACCGCTACACTGAACCCGACATCGAAGGGTTCGATCAAGCCGTCGACGAGTTCCGCGACCGCGTGCCCGAACTCGCCGAAGGGCTGAAGAAGATTCTCGACAAGGCGCACAAGGATAATCCCCAGTTTCAGACCGCTTTCGATGGCTTCTTCACGCTCTGCCAGACGGCGTTGAATCCGAACATCCGCCGCGAAGCGGTCGACGAAATGCTCGTGCAGCACCTGCTGACCGAGCGACTGTTCCGCAAGATTTTTCACGACGATGAGTTCACGAAGCGGAACGTGATCGCGGCCGAAGTCGAGACGGTGATCGCCGCGCTGGTGAGCAAGAGTTTCAGCCGGGCCGACTTCCTCAAAGCGCTCGACAAGTTCTACAAGGCCATCGAAGCCGCCGCCGAGACAATCGACGATTTCGCGGACAAACAGCACTTCCTGAACACCGTTTACGAGCGGTTCTTCCAGGGTTATTCGGTGAAGACCGCCGACACGCACGGCATCGTCTACACGCCGCAGCCGATTGTCGATTTCATGTGCGCGAGCGTGGTCGAAGTATTGAAAACCGAGTTCGGTCTGACGCTCGGCTCGAAGGAAGTCAAAATCCTCGACCCCTGCACCGGCACCGGAAATTTCATCGTCAACCTGATGCGACGAGTGCCGAAGAAGGACTTGCCGCGGGTCTACCGCGAGCAACTCTTCGCCAACGAAGTGATGCTGTTACCGTACTACATCGCCGCATTGAACATCGAACACGCCTACGGCGAACTCACCGGCAGTTACGAACCGTTCGAGGGGCTGTGCTTCGCGGACACGCTCGACCTGACGGCGGAACGGCAGCCATCGCTCTTCAGCGAACGCAACACGGATCGCGTTGAGAAGCAGAAATTCTCCCCCATCAACATCATCATCGGCAACCCACCATACAACGTTGGGCAAATCAACGAGAACGACAACAACAAAAATCGAAAATACGACTCGATCGACGAACGAATTAAGTCGACTTACGTCAAGGACTCGAAGGCGACTCTGAAGACGCAACTTTATGATCCGTACGTCAAGTTCTTCCGTTGGGCGACAGATCGGTTAAAGGGCCGCGACGGACTCGTTTGCTTCGTCAGTAACAACAGCTTCGTGGAACAGTTTGCGTTCGACGGGATGCGCAAACACTTCTTGCAAGACTTCACGCGCGTCTATCACTTACACCTAGAAGGAAACGTACGACAAAATCCCAATCTCGCGGGTACGGCTTACAACGTCTTTGGCATTCAAGTCGGCGTTGGCATCACCATTGCCATCAAGTCTTCCAAGCACAAGGTCCGCAAGCTGTTGTTCCACCGGATCGACAAGATGCTGCGTAAGGAAGCCAAATGGAAGTGGCTTACCACACACGTCTCAACGACTGGTGTGGAGTGGGAACAACTCTCGCCAGATGACCGGCACACCTGGCTCGTCCCTGAACATGCCGACGAGTTCGGCGCGATGATGCCGCTCGGAAGTAAAAAGGCGAAGGCGGCAGGAGCAAAGAAGTCGGACACAGTCTTCAAAACATATTCGAGCGGGGTGAAGAGTAACCGTGATGACACTGTATATGATTTCTCGGAGACCGTTCTAGCGACGCGAATGAAGGAGTTTATCGAAGCTTACAATGCTGAGGCGGACCGCTGGAAGAGGAACGTAAATTCTCAAAACATTGACGATTTCGTCAAAACAGAAGTAGTGAAGTGGGACGGGACACTCAAAGAGAGTCTTGTCAGAGGCGTTTATGGAATATATTCCGCCGATCATATCCGCACGGCGCACGGCGTTGTACCGACCATTTACAAAACACTCGCTGTACTTCGATCCTCTCGTCATCAATAGCGTCTATCTTCAGCACAGATTCTTTCCGTGCCCTGCAACGGAAACGGATAACCGGGTCATTTGGCTTAAGACAGGTACAGAGTGGGACATGTTCCCGATGATTGCGAATACACTCGTAGATCTCCTTCCACAAGGCGGCTCGCAATGCTTCCCCTTCTACACCTACGATCCAGACGGCACGAACCGCCAGGAGAACATCACCGATTGGGCGTTAAAGCAGTTGCGCACTCACTACAAAAACAAAACGCTGACCAAGTGGAACATCTTCTACTACGTCTACGGGTTGCTGCACCATCCCGGCTATCGCACGAAGTTCGCGGATAACCTCAAGCGCGACCTGCCGCGCATCCCGTTTGCGGCGGACTTCCAGGCGTTTATCGCGGCGGGGAAGGCACTGGCGGAGTTGCACCTGAACTACGAGGATCTGGAGCCGTTCGATTTGCAGTTTCTCGAGACGCCGGGCGTGCCGCTGAGTTACGTCGTCGAGAAGATGAAACTGAGCAAGGACAAGACGAGCGTGCGGGTGAACGAATCGCTGACGCTGGCTGGCATCCCGCCCGAGGCGTTCGAGTATCGCCTCGGTAACCGCTCGGCACTCGATTGGGTGATCGACCAATATCGCGTGACCGAAGACAAACGCAGTGGCATCCGCTCGGACCCGAACCGCCCCGACGATGCCGAGTACATCGTGAAACTCGTCGGTCGCGTCATTGCCGTCAGCGTGGAAACGGTGCGGATCGTGAAAGCACTGCCGGTGACGTTCGCGCCGGCGTGAAAGGTAACAGTTTTGCTTCGGGATGTAACGCAACCGAATAATGAGGTACGCGCAACAGATACTGGAATGAAGTGTTCATGTAGCCCTCTCGCTCCGCGAGAGGATAGCAACAGTCTGGTCCGTTGCGATGGGGAGTCATTCTGCCGGCTTCGCTATCCTCTCGCGGAGCGAGAGGGCTACATCGGAAGTCTCACGACTTCCGCTACGAAGCCACTCGGACGTAGTCGAAGTCTTCGCAGGCAGGAAATACGACCTGAAAACGCGGAAGGTGGTCGAGTAACGCCCGAATCGCATCGACAATTCGCCTCCGATACCGAAGATGACAGTTCTCGAATCCGGAGGCATTACCATGAACCTGACCGACCGCCGCGTGGCGGTGCTGCTCGAACAACAATACCAGGAACTGGAAGTGTGGTACCCCGTGTACCGCCTAAAAGAGGCGCGAAGGTGACATTCGTCGCACCGGAGGCGGGGAAAACCTACGCCAGCAAGCTCGGTTACCCCGCGAAATCCGACGTGGCCGCGAAAGATGTGGCGGCCACAGACTTCGACGCGATCCTGATTCCGGGTGGGTTCTGCCCCGATTACATCCGCCGCAGCGAAGCGATGCTGACACTCGTTCGCGACATGGATACGGCCAAGAAACCGACGGCCGCGATCTGCCACGGGCCGTGGGTGCTCTGTTCGACGAACGCACTACGCGGCCGCAACGCAACCAGTTTTTACGCGATCAAAGACGATGTCGTCAACGCCGGCGCGACGTGGGTCGATGCCGAAGTCGTGGTCGATGGACACATCGTCACGAGCCGAAAACCCGACGACCTCCCCGCATTTACCGTCGCCTTCATGAAGGCGATTCTTGGGATGACACACGCATGACAGTTCCCCGTAAAGGCCACTCGAAAATCGCGGATATCCCAGAGGACTTGCTCGACGATCTCAACGCCGGGACGGTCCCGAGTGCGTCGCTCTCCGAGGGCCTCGCGGTCGATTTCTCGGTACTATTGCGAACGGCATTTCCCGAACTTCCCCCGGAGGCATTCGAGGCCGGCGACGGCGCGATGAGCCTCGGTGTCACTCGCAGGATGGAAGCGTTCGGCGAGATTCTACTGCTGCATCGCGGTATCGAGAAACTCCCCGACCTGATCGCACACCCGTCGGACACCGTTCGTGGTTGGGCGTGCTACATGATCGGGCTGACGCCGAAGTTGCGGCTGAAAGAACGCCTCGACCTGCTGCGCCCGCTGGCCGACGATGCGCATTTCGGCGTTCGCGAATGGGCGTGGATACCGATGCGCCGGCACATCTCGATGAACGTGCGAAACGCGGTGGCGGCACTGAAACCGTGGACGAAGGAAAAGTCGGTGAACTTGCGGCGTTACGCGGTCGAAGCGACACGGCCACGCGGCGTGTGGGCGACCCACATCGAGCAGTTGAAGCACAACCCGGAGATGGGGCTGCCGTTGCTCGAACCGCTCAAGGCCGACCCGGAAAAGTACGTCCAGGACTCCGTTGGCAACTGGCTCAACGATGCCGCCAAATCCCAATCCGAGTGGGTGTCGAGTATCGTTTCGCGCTGGCGTCAGGAATCGAGCCATGCCGCCACCGAGCGGATTTGCGATCGCGCCATGCGAAGCGTCTCAAGGCGGCGACGATAGCTACGGCGCACATACTTTCCGATGTAGTGGGGCAGCCTATGCTTTCTGATGTAGCTGGCCTCTGTGAGGCCGGTGGGGCAGCCTATGCTCGAATGGAAGACCGGGGTCAGAGACCCCAGCTACAAAGACCGGAGTTACGGCGATGTAAACGAATCCTCGCCGGTTGCGGCACGCAAATCGGCGAGCGCTCGCTGATATTCGGCGAGGGTATCGACGACTTTCGCCCGCGCACCGGCGGCGAACAGTTCGCGTAAGTTCACTTCGAGAAACGTGCTCGTACCCAAGTCGAAGCGTTTGCGTTCGAGCATCGCAACTTGGTCCGCCACCGCGACTTCTTCCCTCGCTTTGAGCAACCGCTGATAGGTGCGGTCGAGGTTCGAGACGACATCCTGCACCTCGGCCACGATCACATCGCGTGCGTACCGTTCCTGCGCGAGAACCTGCATGAGTTGCGCCTGTGCGACTTGCGTTCGGCCGAACGCATCGCGGCGTTGCACCGGCAGATCGAGCGCCAAGAAGACTTCCGCGTTCGTGCGATCCGATGCGAAAATGTCCTTTCCCGTGAACGATTTCTTGCCGCCGCCGACATCTTGCGAAGCCGCGATCCCCGCGTTCAAGCCCGGCAGTTGCTGATTGCGTGCGAGTTGCAGATCGACCGACAGACGCTCTTTTTGCAATTGAAATCGCATCAACTCGGGGCGTCGTGCCACGGCATTGACGAGGTCTTGCGCCAACCGATTCGGGTCGAACGGTGCGAGTACGGTGTCTGCGAAGTTCGTGGGCAGTTGGCTCGCGTTCGGCACCACGGGGTTGCCACTCGCGTCGCGCAACAACAGCGACAGATCGAACGACGTTTGTTGCAATCGGCGTTCGGTGGCGATCAATGTGCCTTCGCGTTCGGCCACGGTACGGCGTCCCTCGATAACGATGAACTCCGGGTCGGCCCCGAGTTTCGTACGCTTCTCGAACAACTCCTGACGGTCTTTCGCAAGCTTCAAAAGCCCCGCGGAAATCCGGTACTGCTCCCCCGCAGACACCCACGCCCAATAGGCACGTGCCCCCGAACGGAACGCACCGAGGCGGGCGGTTTGCACGACCGCGAGTGCCAGCGGTTCGCCGATCTGCGCCTGGCGAAGAATCGACCGGCGTCGGTCGATCGAACGATCGCGCAAAAGCGGGATTTGCACGCCGGTACGGAACTCGCCGCCATCGGCAGTTTTGCGGTCGCCGTAATAAACGGGGAAGTCGCCGTAGCCGAACCGATAGCCGGAGAATGCGGTCATGCCCCATTGCGGTATCGGTTGTTCGAGCGAAATATCGAACCGACTGTTTCCGAACGAACCTTCCTGATTCGTACCGCGCGAACGCAGGTTGAGGTCGAACTGACCCTCCGCTGCCAGACGTTGCCCGAGCGCAATATCACGTTCGCGTTCGGCTGCGAACAAGAGTGGGAAATGCTGGTTCACACTCTGAAGTACATCATCGAGCGCGAGCGGCGTGCTGGAGATATTTGAGGGCGAAGGCGGCGTGGGAAGTTCGGCAACGGCGGGGAGCGTCGCGAGAGTCGGCAGCGCGATTGCTGTTTTCAAACCGGCGGCGGGCGGCATCGGCGATTGCACGCTCGCACACCCGCAAGCGATGGCTAGTGCCCCAACAACCAGCCCGTGCGTCCGTGCCATCATGAACATTCCTAACGAACCGGGCCGAGCGCGGATGGCTTTTTCAAAGTTTCCGGATCGCGTATTGGCGGGAAGCCGTTGAGCACGCGCCAAAGTTCCCAGCCGAGCGTCACTTGCTGCAATATCACCCAGCCTTGTGCGCGAACGCCTTGCCGCAAGAGTTCGACGTTCGGCCACGGTCGCTCCGCCGGATCGGGTTCGACGAGAATCCGAAACTGCCCGCGTTCGTTGGCCGTCGGATCGACGAGGTACACGCGCCCGCCGAATGTACCCGCAGCGGCGTCCGGGTAGGCGACGAACTGCACCGCCGGCCAGCCCTCGAACTGGAGCCGAACCAGATCGCCCTTGATTATCAGGGGAAGATCGTTCCCGTCGATCAGCAGTTCGGCGACGATACCGGGGCGACTGTCGGGCGTCAATGTGGAATGACGCCAGCCAATCGCACCGCCCGCCGCCACAGTAACGGCTACGTCGGCGGTCACATCGGACGGTTTAATATCGGGAACAATCGTCGCGAGCGGCGTGCCGTTGGAGACGAAAATACCCCCCTGTTCTGCATTTGCCAGAATGCGAAAAATCGTACCATCGCACGGCGAATCGACGTACTGCGCGCGTTGCCGTGCGATCTGCACTTGCATGTTCAGGAGGTCGCGGTCCGCTGCCGCCACTTCGGCATCGGCCATCCGCCTTACGGCATTTTCGGAGTTGATCGATGCATCGGTGTCGGCCTGAATTCGCTTAGTCGTATCTTGTGCGGCCTTCACTTCCTGTTCGCCGAGGCTGACGCGAGAGATGCCCGCTTTCACGTTCGCTTTCGCCGCGACGAAGTTCCGGTTCGCGATTTCGAGTTCGGCCCGCGAGCCAACTTTCTCCTTGAACAATTCCTCCGCTCGTGTGGCGGCAAACTCGGATTGCTCGAAGGTCGCCTTCTGCGAAATCAGTTCTTGCTGGAAAGCCTGGAGCCGCTCCTGTTGAATGCTGATGAACGTTTTCGCGATGTCGAGCGACACTTTTTGCGAGATTCTCAAATTCTCGATACGCGAATCGATCTCGCGAACGCGCCCCGCGGCAGCGGTCACGCGGTTGACGACGGCGGCTTCCATTTCGAGTAAGCGAAGCTCGAGGTTCGGGTCGTTATCGACGAGCTCGAGGATGCGCTGCCCGGCTTTGACGCGGTCGCCTTCGGTGACGAGGATGCGATTGACGCGGCCCGCAATCGGCGAGGAAACGAACTGCAAGCGATAGATCGGGTTGAACGCGATGGCACGCCCCGTGCCGTGGACGGTCTGCACCCACGGTGTGAAAATCAAAATGAACGGCATCGCGAGAATGCCGGCGAAGACAATCCGCGACAGCCACAGGATATAGCGGGGCGTTACGGCTGCGCGCATGGATTGCGTTTGGGCAGGTGGTTTCAGGCGGTTCATGAAGGCTCCTGCAGTGTTGTGAGCGTGCGTTCGAGCCGAATCTGCCGGTCCATCCGCTGTGCGACAGCGTCGTTGTGCGTGACGACGAGCAACGTCCACGGTGCCTCTTGGCCCGTAATCACCGACCAGACCCGGTCGCGGATTTCGCGATCCATGTTGTCGAGCGTCTCATCGAGAACGAGGAATCGCGGGCGTCCGGCGATCGCGCGAGCCAGCACGACCCGCTCGGTAGCACCCAGCGAAAGCGGGTGGCCACCTGCCGTGAGATGCGTGTGAATTCCTTTCGGCATCGCGAGAATCGTCTCGAGGACATCGACTGAAACCAGTGCGTCTCGTGCGTTCGCCAGCGTGACATCGGGCCGCCCCACGCAGACATTTTCGAGGATCGTTCCCTCGAAGATTTCGACGCCTTTCACGATGGCGATCTGCTTTCGCAACGCATCGAGTTTCAGATCGCGAACGTCGATGCCATCGATCTGCACCCACCCCGATTGTGGCGTACGCAACCCGAACAACAGGTCGACGAGCGTACTTTTGCCGGCTCCGTTGGGGCCGACGACGGCCACCCGTTCGCCCGGCGAGATGAGAAACGACAAATCGTGAATGACCGCATCGTGCGCGTCGGTGTGCGCGAACGTCAGGTCGCGAACTTCGAGTTTCGCGCCTTGCGTATCGCCCTCGTGCGGGCTGATACCGTCGTGTTCGACGGGCAGGTCGAGCATGTGGCCGACTTTATCGACCGCCGCGAGCAGGTTGTAATAGCTTTCGAGGTGCTTGCCGAACTTCGAGAACGAAGCGACGACGAGCGTAACGACCATCTCCGCCGCAACGAGTTGACCGAGCGTGAGTTGCCCGTGGATGACCATATAGCCACCGAGCGCGAGCAGTGCCGTACTGGCGAACACCTGGAGAAACAGTGCGAAACCGATCTGCCGTAACAAGATGTGGAAGTGCGAGGCCCGTGCGGCGAGGTAATCTTGCGTGAGTTCATCGGCACGCAATTTCGCGAACTCCGGCCCACCGCTGAGCTTGAACGCGATCGGGTTCCGCGCGAGTTCTTCCATCCATCCGGAGACGGCATACTTCGAATGCGATTCGCGTATCGCTCCGCTCACCGCCCCGCGTCCGAGAATGAACGTCATGAACAGAAGCCCCGCGATCAGCACGGCATCGAATGCGAGCAACAGCGGGTGGTAGAACGCGAGCAAGATCAGTCCGATCATCACTTGCAGGAACAACGAGACGCCATCCATCAGCAGAGTGGCCGCCGCTTTTTGGATCGTCAGGATGTCGAAGAACCGGTTCACTAACTCGGGGCCGTACTGTTGGTCGAACGCCCGGAGTTCCGCGCGAGGCAAACGATCCGCAAGTGTCGCCACGACGCGAACGAACACGCGGCGCTGAATGTACTCGACGACAATTTGTTGCAAAAGCTGCAAGAATGCGGACATCACGAGGCAGACGAGTAACGCCACGCAAAGGGCGAGGAGTTGCTGAACGAGGTTCGACAGCGCCGCCGTGTTGACGACCGCCATCGCGGTGATCGGCACCGCGAGGTTCAGCACGCCGACGCCGATGGCATAGACGAGCACCATCCACAACTCGCGGCGTTCCGGTATCAAGTAACCGAGCAATCGCGCGAATGGCGATAGGGGTGAGTGGGTAGTTTCGCTCACGTCGGATAGAACCTCTGGTCGGCGGATGCATCTCGCATTATTCGATACTAGTTTTTCAAAAATGGGGTATGAAGTCTGCCACAACGAGAGTTCCTGGGATCGGTCGATTCGCTACCTGCATGAGATCGAAAGTGACTCGAAACGCGAGAATCCGAGTTTCGATAGCTGCGGGTTCTTTACCGATCTCAGGATTCCAGAACGGCGCATGAAACGGTTGCATCCGACGATTCGGTCGTGGTATGCTGTCAGTCCTTCCCCACCGTCGCTTTATACATTGAGCGGGGTGATTCGATACGTTTTGTTAGTAGAGTCGAGGAGTGGCGCGGTGGTTTGGGTGGTGGGATTCACTGACGCAATACTCTGCCGTTTTACCCGC
>JAYVQG010000093.1:0-2500 GCA_043757025.1 Limnoglobus sp. | reverse complement strand
GGCTGACGCACCACTGTCAGTCCGTTAGAAGAAACGCTGCATTCGCAAGCGGAGAGAATCTCTGCCGCTCAACCCTGCGCAGATTAGACAACTACGGTACATAAAGGAGGCCCGGGAGGGGTTTAGCCCCAACGTGCCGAAGCACTCCCAGGCCGAATAAGAGTTGACTATCTTAACCTCGAAGGCAGGTAATAATCGTAGCATAACGGTCTGAGACAGAATGTCAATCAATTCTAGCGAATAAAGCAGTTGTCCACGAACAGCTATCTCTCGTCGCCACATCGGCACAAGACTTGCACTTTTCTGCGTCCGTCCGCAGCCATGTGCAATAATTTGCGGGTAGATGGCACTCCGTCGCCGATCGTCCGGCGGCTCGGTGCCTTTGTGTGTTGGAAAACGGGGCGTGTGGCAAGAAATCGCGAATACGATTCAGGAGGAGTTCTCCGATCTCCCCGATGCGGGGAAAATGACCCGTATATTTTGCGGCTGTCCATCGCTGCGATCCTCGGTGGCATTCTCGGCTACGAGCGCGAACAAAAGGGCAAGTCGGCAGGGTTGCGAACGCACATGCTCGTCGCACTCGGGGCGGCACTGTTCGTGTTCATTCCGCAACAAGCCGGGATGTCCGACGCCGACCTTTCCCGCGTGTTGCAGGGGTTCGGCAACATCCCGATGCCATCCTCGCAACCGACGCGCACAACATGGGCCGATGTTCGGGGATGTCCGCCGGGTACGACTGGGTTCTGGAACACCTCGGCTCCGCACGCAGCGACGATCTGCGCACCCGAGCGGAGCGGGTATTGGAGTCGTGCGGTGCGAAGGATAATTTGTAGGGTGTCGCAACGACGCTTTTGCCGTTTACCTGCCCTGTGCGATTGGTGTATCTTCTGCAAACGGTTCGGTTTCACATCGGGTCGCGAATGTGCCGATAGATGAGATGGGTATCGTTCACCACTTCACCACGGAATGGATCGGCATGATCGGGAACCGACTGCGAGTGTGGGAGCGAACCGCATTGGTGCTGTTCGGCGTGCTGTTTCTGTTGCTCGGCGCGACGATCGAAATTCGATCGGCATTTCAGCGCGACCGCAAAACCGACTTCGGCGTTTACGCGCGCGCCGCATGGGCCGTGCGTGCAGGGCAGGATCTTTACCAAGTCGAAGACGATCGCGGCTGGCACTACTGTTACCCCGCGCCGTTCGCCATCTTCATGGTCCCGCTCGCCGATCCACCGGAGGGCGAAACCCGCACGGGATTCCTGCCGTTCGCAGTGTCGGTGGCGGTCTGGTACGCCTTCAGTTTGGGCTGCGTCGCGTTCGCCGTTCATCGGTTGGCGTCGGCGATATTGCCCGACGAACCGCACGGCACGCGGCGCTGGTGGTACGCCCGCATCGTGCCGGTTTACGTCTGCGTCGGCGGCATCGGCTACACGTTGGCACGCGGGCAAGTGAACCTGCTGCTCGTGGCGATGATCGCGGGCATGTTCGCGGCCGCGGCCGCAAAACATCGCTTCCGTGCGGGCGTCTGGCTCGGTGCGGCCATCGCTCTCAAGGTGATCCCCGCGTACCTCGTGCTGTATTTTTTGTTGAAGCGGGACACGCGCGCCATTGCGGGTGCGATCGCATCGCTGATCATTTCCTTGGGCGTCATTCCCACCGTATTGTGGGGGCCACAAGGGGCGATCGACGTCAACCGGCAGTTGCTCGCCGTCGTGCTGCAACCGGGCGCGACCGGCGAAGGCGATCAAACCCGCGCGAAGGAATTGACAAACGCAACCGCCACAGATAGCCAATCGTTTCAAGCGGCGATCCACAATCTGTTGCATCCGAATCTCGCGGATCGGCCCAAAGTCGCATCGTCGGAAACGCGCCTGGCGCACTGGGCCATCGGTATCGCACTGACGGGGTTGCTGATGTTCGTAGGGCGACGGATGCCGACGCTTTCGGATGCCGATTCGCTCGTAATCCTCGGCGGATTGTGCGCGGTGATGTTGCATTTAACGCCCGTGAGCCACATGCACTATTACGCGCTCGGCTTGCCGCTCGTCGCGGGGCTGTGGCTGCGTTCGCTGGCGCTTCGCCCCGGTTCACTGGGCGGCGACCGCAGCACGCGGCTCGCACTGATCGCATGGGGCGCGGTCACAGCGTTGCCGTTATTTCCCGGCGAGATGTTCGACGCCTTTCGCAGCTTCGGCATCGGCACCGCCGCCACCATCGGGCTATTGATCTTCGCCGCGTGCCAATTGAGCACGTGCAAACGCACACGCATTTCCAACTCGCGTCCATGCGAAACCGCAAGTCTCCGCGCGGCGTGATAGTGTACTGCGATGTCGTAGGATGTCCCGCGTTGTGATACAATTCGTTTGAAAGTGCTGTCGTCACTTGCGCCGGACTTTCAAAAGAGGGCATGGTTCAAAAGTGGGTAGCAGTTATGCGTTTGTTTGCGATTGCGATTCGGCTATCGTAAAGTGCCTGTTTCTCCCAGAATGTGAGTTACGAAA
>JAYVQG010000092.1:0-34032 GCA_043757025.1 Limnoglobus sp. | reverse complement strand
ACGTCTCTCGCTGTGGGCGTAATCGTGCCGAATTGGGTCGGAGAGCCGGATGCGGCAATTCTGCATGTCCGGTTCGACGAGCGGGGAGTGGAAACGGCCGCGAAGGTGTGTGGGTAAAACGGCAGAGTATTGCGTCAGTGAATCCCACCACCCAAACCACCGCGCCACTCCTCGACTCTACTAACGGGAATGAAGTATGAGACCGGTTGCGAATCATATTTGCCTTCACAATCAGTACGAGATACTCGGGCAGCCGTCGCTCATGAACTCGACGAGCTTCGCGCCGCCGACAATCACCGCGCCGGGCACCAATGCCGTATCATCGAGCTTTCGTTTTTTGAAGCAGGGCGAACAGACGTAGATTTTGCCACCCGCTGCCGCGAAGTTAGCGATCAGATCTTTGAGTGCCGCAAAACCTTCCTCGGCTACGCTGTCGGCGATTCCCTTCACCGCCAGATGCACCGCTTCGGTGCTGAGGAAGACGACGGTATCCTTGTCCGATGCAACGGCCGCATTCGCAACGACGAATGCCACGGTGGCGCGGTCGGGGCTTTCGGGTCCGCAAGTCAGGCTGACGCAATATTTTCCGGGCATCGGTTAAGTTCCTTTACGCTGGATGACGTACATCGGGTGATCCGCCGACACCAACGTGTGGCCGCACATTCGGCACCACGCCGGGATATCTTCGGGGGCCGCCGGATCGGTCGCACGTACTTTTAGTAAATGGCCCGCCGACAGATTCGCCAACCGCAACCGCAACGCGAGGACAAGCTCGCCGCACGCCATATCGCCCGCATCCCAGTCGCCCGTAGCAGTCGGCGAATCGATCGCGACACTTGGTGCTGACGCTATACCGTCTGGAAGATGTTCGCAACGTTCGGCTTCTTGCCAAGCCTTCCAGTAGCACGCTTTGCGTTTGATGTATTCGTGAAGTTGCGCGTGGAGTTCGGTCACATCGCGTTCGAGTCGCTTGCCCAAGCAGATCGAGCATCGCGGGGCGTTTTTGAAACCGAGTGCAATGTTCCGCACGGCATCTTGCGGTGAGTAGCGGCTGGCGCAATCGGTGCAAGCCCCGCCGACGAGTCGCCGAAACTCGCGGAGCGTCGCACCGGCCTCTTCGCTTTCATCGGCGTCGTCCTGCATCGCTGTCCCTCACTATGGTCGTAATATAGGGATGCCTCACATCCCCTATCCGACGTGGTCCGTCTCGGGCGAACATCGGAAAATGGAGAATGAGCCTTTCCAGATGCGACGCAGTTCGGTTAAGCGTACGAAATTTATTAACTGTCCCATTCGACTGGAATGGCACATGGGCTGCGTGACTTCATGCAGAATTTTAACCGCGGAGGGCGCAGAGAACGCGGAGTAAAAAGTTTATGATTTCCGCACGGTTCAAATTCAAGCGAACTGCTACCCAGAGTGAACCATCACATGATTTGACTTTTCGCAACCTTACAACCTGGTGAAGCGACGCAGGGAAGCTGAGACAGATTGCGGTATGAACGCCCCGGAGGGCAACGCCGTGACGGATTTCCAGATTGGCGTGTTTTCCTCGTATTCGTAGCAGAAGTCGTGAGACTTCTGATGTAGCCCTCTCGCTCCGCGAGAGGATAGCGAAGCCAGAAGAATCACTCGATATCGCATCGGTCCAGACTGTTGCTATCCTCTCGCGGAGCGAGAGGGCTACGTGCGCAAACCTCAAAATACAAGCGAAATAATCCGTCACGGCGTTGCCCGGAGGGGCGTAGGAATGGTGCCGCGGGTGAAGCGCAGCGGAACCCGTGGAACTTCCTGCCGCAGAAGCCGTTTCCATCGGCAAACTCCTCCACGGGTTGCGCTCCACTCGACGTGGTCGAGTGTCACTCCACCCGTGGCACCATTCCGTTGCCCCATCCGGGGCAAATCCGAAAAGCGGATAAGAAGCAGGCGACTTCATGAGACTGAAGAGTTGCGATTTCTCTTCTTTGCGTTCTCAGCGCCCTTTGCGGTTAATGTTTTGTTTTTCGTTTTCGATCGCTGCCCAAATGGGACAGTTATTTAAATTCAGGTCCTTACACTTCCACTACTGCCGGTAAACCTCTCACGGTTTCATTTTCTGAGGATCGTATTGTGCCAAGCAATCGACACCATACTTCGCATCCCCATCATCGCGGATAATGGCCGACCGCTCGCCGAACTGGGGTGAAAATTGTTACTTCCGAATGCGGATCTCGTAACTGCGATTCGTCGACGGCGTGCCGGGCGATGGGTTCCCGCCGGTTAGCGTTGCGGTATCGGCTTTGACTGTATATGAGAACGGCTTGCCGGTAACGGGGTCAAGCGGGATCGGCAGTTTGATGGAGTCGAGCGTTGCGGGGAGTTTCCCGCCGTTTTCAAAAGCGTACAAGCGTACGGCTTCGATCACACGCAAGTACTCGACTCGCTGTTGGATTCGCGTTCGCGATTGTAAGACTATCACCATTGCCGGAATGAAGATCGGCGCGAGTACGAGATCTTCCTTATGCTTTTGCAGTTCTGCATTCTCAGCAACAAGTCCTACGAGGGCTTGATGGGGAGGTAGATTGACCCATTTGAGAAATTCGTCGCGATACTCATCGCTCCGATATAGATCGTCAGTGACGGCCACCTGCAAGCCGGACATTTGTTTCACGAGCGTTGGCTTTATGCCGTACTGGATGAGCCGTTCGCGGGCGACTTCGAGCCGTTTGGTATCGACGGACCAGAACGCATAGCGAACCGACGGCTTTCCCAGCACGCCTCCAGCGTAACGGGCCAGATCGCCGATGTCGTCGATGACTTTGTACATCTCTTTGTCAGTGAGAATTTCCGTCGCATTCATGACCGACTTAAACTGTTCGGAAACGAGCAATCGCTCGCCTTGTCGGGCCTGACGAAAGTCGAGCAATGGTGAAGGAAGATCGCTGAGCGACCAATACAGATTCGGGCAACCGGGCTGCGCGATCATCTCCTGAATCGCATCGATCGCCGTCGCTTCAATCGCAAAGCCGACAAGCGTACCGACGAATGTGGGGTGCGCGTCCATCGTCTGGGCGAGTGAAAACAGCGTTTGCAGCGAACGCAGTGCAGAAGGGAAGTCCTTGATCGCGATTTCGCCACGTACGCGCGTTTTCAGCACGTGTGCCAGTGATCGGAATTTCTGAGCGTCGGGTAACAGCGTTTTGATGCCATCGCGTCGCATGAAGTACCCGAGTTGCCAATCGGTTCGCGTCATCCGGGCGGCATCGTACATATCGCGCGATACCAGATTCCCGCCTTCTTCGTTGGTGCCCTTCGGCAGCTCGGATAACGGCAGTAAATTCAGCTTCTCGCGGCGTTCGGATTGTTCGCGACCGAAGAACTTGTCTTGCTCCATGAAGCAGCGAAGGAACATCTGCACTCGGTTGCCTTCGATCGAGTCGCGATACTCGGGCAACAGATAATACTTCGAAGCGGGCTTCGGCGCGGCCGTTGGACTGATGGTCATGGTGTACGTCACCTTGCCATCTTTCGGTTCGACGATCGGTTGCGCCGTGGCCGTTGCGGCCATGATGGCGATGATTGCGAGTGCATAGAACTTCATTACTGTTTACTCCCGTTCGGGTTGAGAAAATCGAGGTTCGGTCGGTGTCCGTCAGCCAGGTTCCAAATCGTCGTGGTGGCGAACTGCGTCTCGGGTGGCAGTGGGGCCGGTGCGTCGATGTCGATCGTGCGTATTAATTCGAGGTAACTGCCCTTCGGCGGTTCGCTTTCCGTGGGGCGGCTCGGCTCGCGGGGTGTTTCGATCGGCGCAACCATCGGTACTTCCACCGTCACATCGTGTGGCCACGCCAGCCAGCCGAACAGCGTCAGCGATTGCGAAAGTAACAACGCCACGACGGCGATTTTCCAGATGCACGGCGTGCGAGCGGATGCCTTCCCGGCCGCGAACAGCATCTCGTCGCGGTTCACGGTGGCGGGTGTGAACGCTTGCAGCGTTTCAATTACGTCTTCGGGCATTCGACACCGAGCCTTTCGCGGAGTGCCGCAATTCCGGCTTCGTATCGCCGGTGTGCCGTACTTAAAGAACATCCCACGGCCAGCGAAACTTGTTCCAACGTCAGGCCACCCCATAGCCGGGCGACGATCACTTCCCGCAGTTCGGGTAACAGCGAATCGAGTGCGTGAATCGCGGCATTCGCATCGAGGCCGTCGATGCTCGCTTCCGCGAACCAGCCAACGGGCTTCGACGCGGTACGCTCGCGTTTGGCACGCCGTCGCTCGGCCTTGCTCCAGTCGATGGCCGCATTGCGGACGACGCGGAACAGCCACGCCGCCGGGTCGTTAGGAGGTACTCGTTGGGCCGACAGTTTGCAGAACGCGGCTTGCACGACATCCTCCGGCGACGCGCACCACTGCCGCGCGTACAGCGTCAGTGCTGCCGCATGGTCGTCGATCAGTTTGGCGAATGGCATCGCAGTCATTTGCTTTAGTGGTGCATGCGGCCCGCATGCTTTCCTTTCGCAAGAGCAGCCGAGCCGGCTACACCACATCAATGCCGCCGCGTGGTCGTCGATCAGTTTGGCGAGCGGCATCGCAGTCATTTGTGTGAGTGGTGCATGCGGCCCGCATGCTTTCCTTTCGCAAGAGCAGCCGAGCCGGCTACACCACAATTCACATACCAGACGACACGGCGACCAAGATTTTCCGCGAGTATTTCCCAAATGGCCGCTTTTCCCGGATGTTCCTAAAATGAAACCCGAAACCTCACACGACCGTGCGAGTGGCGTTCGGATCTTCTCACGAAACAGGGACCATGAGTACCAAGTACGTTTACTTTTTTGGCGACGGTAAGGCCGATGGCAACGCGGGCATGCGGAACAATCTCGGTGGCAAAGGGGCGAACCTCGCGGAAATGACGCTGATCGGCCTGCCCGTACCGGCCGGTTTCACGCTCTCCACGGATGTCTGTACGTACTTCTACGACAACGAACGCAAGTATCCGCCGGAACTCAAGGCACAAGTCGAAGTCGCGCTGAAGCAAATCGAACAATCGATGGGAACGAAGTTCGGCGACGCCACGAATCCGCTGTTGCTCGCCTGCCGTTCGGGTGGCCGCGACAGTATGCCGGGAATGATGGACACCGTGCTGAACATCGGCCTCAACGATGTCACCGTGAAGGCACTCGCCAAACAGAGCGGCAACGAGCCGTTCGCACTCGATAGCTACCGTCGATTACTGTCGATGTACGGCGAAGTCGTGATGGGCCTGAAGGGGCACAAAGACGAGCCGTTCGAGCATATCCTCGAAACCGCGAAGCACAAGCAAGGCGTGACGCTCGACAACGAGCTTTCGGTCGAATCGCTTCAGTCGATCATCTCGCAGTACAAAGCCGCGATCAAGAAATACACGGGCAAAGAGTTCCCGTCGGACCCATACGAGCAAGTCTGGGGTGCCATCGGTGCGGTGTTCGGTTCGTGGATGAACGACCGCGCCTGCGTGTATCGCCGTCAGTACGGCATCCCCGACGAATGGGGCACCGCATGTAACATCATGGCGATGGTCTTCGGCAACCTCGGCGACGACTGCGCCACCGGCGTGGCACTGACCCGCGATGGTTCGCTCGGCGCGCCGGGCATGAACGGCGATTACCTCATCAACGCTCAAGGCGAAGACGTGGTGAACGGCTCGCGCCCCACGAAGCGGATCGAAGAAACGCTCGGGATCGACATGCCGACGGCGTTCAAGGAACTCGTCGAAGTCGGGCACAAGCTCGAAAAGCATTACCGGAACATGCAGGACATCGAGTTCACGATCTCCCGCAACAAGCTGTACATGCTTCAGACCCGCAACGCGAAACGTACCGGCTTTGCCGCCGTGCGCGTGGCCACAGATCTCGTCGAAGAAGGCTTGATTACCAAGGACGAAGCGATCTCCGCGAAGTTCATTCCGGCGGGCGACCTCAGCCAACTGCTTCAGCCGCTGTTCGACACCGAAGCGAAAAAGGCCGCCGAAAAAGCGGGCAAGTTCCTGACGAAGGGCATCCCCGCCGGGCCGGGTGCCGCTACGGGCAAGATCGTCTGTTCGCCGCAAAAAGCCGAAGCGATCAAGCAAGCGAACCCGAACGCCGCACTCGTGCTCGTTCGCAAAGAAACGACCCCCGAAGACCTTCGCGGGATGAAGGCCGCACTCGGGATTCTGACCGCGGTCGGTGGGGTGTCGTCGCACGCCGCGCTCGTCAGCCGTCAGATGGGTAAAGTCTGCATCGTCGGTGCGAGCCAACTCGATATCGACAACGATAAGGGCACCGTTGTCGTGAATGGCGTCACCTACAAAGAAGGCGACGACATCAGCATCGATGGCTTCACCGGCGAAGTGTTCTCGGGCAGCATCAGCACGCAACCGAGCGAAGTCGTGCAAGTTCTGATCAAGAAAGAACTCGCACCGGAGAAGTCCGACGTGTATCGCCGGTTCATGCTCGTCATGAAGTGGGCCGATGAGAAGCGGAAGATTCGCGTTCGCACGAATGCCGACTTGCCCGAACAGGCCGCCGAGGCGATCGCCTTCGGTGCCGAAGGGATCGGCCTCTGCCGCACGGAGCACATGTTCTTCGATCATATCGCCGAGATGCGCGAGATGATTATGGCCTCCGACACGCCGGCGCGCGAGAAGGCACTCGCAAAGATCCTGCCGTTCCAGCGCAAGGATTTCGCGGGCCTGTTCACGGCGATGGCGGGGTTGCCCGTAACGATTCGCTTACTCGATCCGCCGCTGCACGAGTTCCTCCCGCAAAACGATGCGGGACAAGCTGAGATGGCGAAGATTCTCGGCAAAAAGATCGAAGACGTGGCTCGCCGCGTGAGTGAGTTGCACGAATCGAACCCGATGCTCGGCCACCGCGGTTGTCGCCTCGGTATCGTCTATCCGGAAATCACCGCGATGCAGTCGCGAGCGATTTTTGAAGCCGCCGTCGAGTGCCAGAAGGCCGGGATCAAGGTCTACCCCGAAGTGATGATTCCGCTCGTCGGGTTCAAGAAAGAACTCGATAACCAGGAGAAGATCGTTCGCGAAATGGCGACGAAAGTCTTCGCGGAAACCGGCGTCACGGTCGAGTACATGGTCGGCACGATGATCGAACTGCCGCGGGCCTGCATTGCGGCCGCCGAGATCGCGCAATCGGCCGAGTTCTTCAGCTTCGGGACGAACGACCTGACGCAGACCGCATTGGGCGTGAGCCGCGACGATTACGGCCCGTTCATTTCGGCTTACACCGACCCGAAGCGTGCCGACGTTCTGCCCGCCGACCCGTTCGCAACCATCGATCAAGATGGCGTCGGCGAACTCATGAAGATGGGCGTCGAACGCGGTCGCAAGACCCGTCCGAAACTGAAGATCGGCATCTGCGGCGAACACGGTGGCGACCCTGCCAGCGTGATCTTCTGCCACAACATCGGCCTCGATTACGTGAGCTGCTCGCCGTTCCGCGTGCCCGTCGCACGCCTCGCCGCCGCCCAAGCGGTACTCGGAAAGTAGTGATTTGAGACGTGCAAAAATCCGGTCTTTGTAGCTGGGGTCTATGACCCCGGTCTTTGTAGCTGGGGTCTGTGACCCCGGTTCTGGAAAACCGGCCTCACAGAGGCCAGCTACAAATCTTCTGCGAAGTCGAAAACGAGGCGACTATGTCTGCTGATTTAAGCAAATTCACCCTTGATGAACTCGAACGACTTCTCATGAAGGCAATCGTTCCACAACTCAAGAACGTCGAGCGGATCGAAGGGTCTGTGGTGGACAAAAAGCGGCACAACCCGGCACTTGCCGGAACGATTGCGGTTGTTCAGGCGGCACTCATTCAGTTGCAAATCGCTGGTTGGAATGTCCGGGTTCAACTACCTTTTCGTGCCTCGACCAGCGAACCCGAACCCGATTTCGCTCTCGTGCGAGGCGATCATCGAAGTTATCTCCGGCGTCACCCCGTTGCGTCGGATGTGGGACTCGCGATCGAAGTCGCAGACTCGACGCTGGATTCGGATCGTTCGGATAAAGTACGGGTCTATGCCCGCGACTCCATTGGCACGTACTGGATCGTGAACCTGGTCGATTCCCAAGTCGAAGTTTACACCGATCCGCAGCCCGATTCGACACCGCCCACCTACGCCACTCGCAGAGACTACCTACCGGGTACCGCGGTACCGCTCGTTCTCGATGGCGTGACGATGGCGATGATTCCGGCAAACGATCTGTTACCCTAACGCGGAGCTATTGAAGAGTTTAGCGGGTTTGAACCATCCCACCGATCACTTCTTCTTCCCGAGGCGATCTGGGTGGAAGTCTGCATCGGTGAGGTTGGCGGGCGAGCGGATGTTTGTGAAGCAATAGTACTCGACTTCGCGGCCGTCGGGTTCGTGGGTAATGACCATGACGGGGAAGTTCGCACTCGGCGAATTCGGCTTGGTATCGAAATAGATCGTTTGTTTTCCGCCCTTGGGCAACTGCGCATCGTCGCCGGGGGCGATGGCGATCTCGACGGCATCGAGCGGCGTCGCGAATTCCTTCCGCTTCACCAGTCCGACCCGTTTGATCGCGCCGGGTCGCTTGCCGCTTTCTTGCAGTTTCAACGCGGTCTCGAACCGAGTCAGTAACGAGCCGGGGCCGCCGTCGGTGATTTTGTGGCGGCTCTTCCCCGCAGCTAACGGGCTGTCCGGTCGCAACGAAGTTTTGAACCCCGCACCCATTAGTCGGTTGTCGCCTTCGCCAGTGACGATGTGCATCTTGTCGTCGAATTTGCCTTGCACGAATAAGACTTCGCGCCCACGTCCGGTTTCGCCCGTGTTCTTCATGTAGATGCTGAACGGCGTTTTGCGAAACTGAAAAATCACTTCTTCCGATGGCATCTGTTTGCCGTTAACCACTTCACTGCGAACGAGTTGCGCCTCGAAATCGACGAGGTCATCGTAACTCTTCGCGGCCACGGTAAACAGCTTCCGCAACTCGCTGACTTCACCCGTTGCAGCCGGTGCATTCGGCATCGGCACGACGGCTGGTGGAACTGCTTTCGGTGCGAACGGGCTAGGCAGTTTCGGCTGTTCTTTTTCTTTCTTTTCGTCGCGTCGCTCGGCTAATCGTTCGCGAAGCGTCTTTCGATCTTCCTCCGCCGCATCGGGTAACGTCGCACGGGCCTCGACGGGGATCACGACTTGTTGTTCGGGTAATCGCGGCGGCACGGCTTTATAATCGGTGGTGTCTGGCAGGTCGCTTGCAATCGGCATTGGCACTCCCGGCGCAGAGATCGGGTTCGCTTTCGCGATGGGGGACGGCATCGCTGGTGCCGCGACTTTCGGCTTGACGGGAAGCGATTCGCGACGGATGCCGGAGCGGTTGCAACCGATCGCAATGACCGCGATAGCACAGAGAAGTAAACGGCTACGGCCCATATTCGGCCTCCTGCGCGAGAACAATCAATCCTCTCGGCACGATAGCGGGTTCTGGCAACTCAGGCAACCCGAGCCAGAAATCGGTCGCGAGCGGAACATTCGTTTTCAGTATCCAAGTTACAAAGTGACACGTGAGATTGTCGCGAGGTGTCGTAGAATTACCTGAGATATTTTGATGGCTGACGCGACCTTTACTCAATCACACGCTCGGGAACGCTTCGCATGAACGACGTCACTGCTACTTCGGACCCGTTTTCGGACCTTCCTGCGATCCTCGAAAGTCGCGGGGCACTCGCAGCCGTGGATCGGTTAATCGATGGACTTCGTGCGAAGGGTGATTTCCATAACCTGTTCTATGCCATGCTGATGCGTAAGCGAGTCGAACTCGGCGTGACGCCGTTCCCGATGGGGCCATCGTCCGAACTGCCCGCCCAAACGCACGAACCGTACGAAAACGCCATCCGCGATGCGGCCCGGCACGTCGGCCATATTTACTTACAGAAGCGGGACATACCGCGAGCTTGGGGCTTCTTTCGGCTCATCGGCGAGCCGGGGCCGATCAAGGAAGCCCTTGCCGCTTACGTCCCCGAAGAGGGCGAAGACACCTACCCGCTCGTCGATATCGCATGGCACCAACAGGTGTTACCGCAAAAAGGTTTCGACCTCATCCTCGACCGCCAAGGCATTTGTTCGACGATCACGACGGTCAGTGGAACCGATTTATCGAATCAACTCGAATTGCGCAACTACTGCTACGCCAAACTCGTACGCACGCTACACGCGCAACTGACCGAGCGGCTCCACAGCGATGTCGTGGGCCGTGGGCGAACAGTCGCAGCAGGCACGACGATCTTTGCACTGATCGAAGCCAACCCCGATTTGTTCACCGAAGACACGTATCACGTGGATGTATCGCACCTTTCGTCGGTGGTGCAGATGGGCGTGCAACTGCCAGCCGTGCCGGAACTCGAATTGGCGCGCGAACTGTGCGAATACGGGCGCAGGCTGTCGCCACAGTTCCGCGGCGATGCAGACTCGCCCTTCGAAGGCACTTACGCCGATTACCTCGTCTATTTGAACGTCGTCACGGGCCGCGATGTCGAAGCCGGACTGGCGCATTTCCACGGCAAGATCGCCCGCGAACTCGAAGAAGGAAACACATTCCCCGCAGAAGTTACCGTCAATTTACTCATCCGCCTCAACCGCATGCCCGAAGCGCTCGCCGCTGCGAAGTTACACTTCGCCCAACTGACAGACGACCGCGCTCTGACCTGCCCGAGCGTAATGGAACTCTCGCGGCAAGTCGGTGACTACGCAGGACTTGCAGCGAACGCCAAAGCCACGGGCGACGCCGTGACGTACCTCGCCGGGTTGATCGCGGCGAAGACGTGACACGCGACTCGACCGATTAGATCGACCGTACGGATGCTGTAAGCGGAGCAGTACATACCGGTTGCGAGTGAAGCCGAATCGGTCTCTTCGGGAAATTCCGTCGGCACCGCGTTAAACTGAGCGGTATAATGGATAAGCCTTAGAAAGTGATCCGGTCGAACCGAACCTGACGCCCGCATAATCCGTCTAGATGGATATTGGCACGTCCGAGGGTTCGTGGGCCGTATAATATCGTGTTTCGACTACTGCGCCCGGAACCGCACGGTCGATACTGCTTCGCTCAGCTAACCGAATGCTACGTCGGAGAGACTCGATCTCTGCGTGGGGTTACCCACGGACCGCAATTTGCGGTTCGTGCATGAGTGAGGCTCGTCTACCATCCAAAGAAAAGATGACCGGATGATCCACGCAGACGAAAAGACCCCGGATGTCGATCCAGACGTAGACCTCCTCGACGATGAGGACGATACCGATTTGGACCCCGATGATGGCGAAAGCCGCGAAACGGCTACCGCTGAGGCTTCGCCATCGGACGAACCCGTTGTCGCCGATGAGGCTTCGACCGGTTCGGACGATGCGCTCGGGCTTTACCTGCGGCAAATGGGTGCCATCCGCCTGCTGACTCGGGCGGATGAAATTATCATGGCCGAACGGCTGGAGCGTGCCCGTCGGCGCTTCCGCAACGCGGCGATGTATTGTGCGCATATCGTGGCTCGCTCCGCATATACGCTCGAACGGGTTCACGCGGGACACACCCCGATCGATCCGATTATCGACGTTTATTCCACCGAAGAATTGCGCCTCAGCCGGGCGCAAATTCTGTCCCGGATGCCGCACAACTTGCCCCTCATTCGCAAGCTGCTTTACGAAGAAGCCGACAGCTTCTCGACGGCTCTCCGTAACGGCGCGACGCTCAACACCACGTGGCAACGCGGGCGGTTTTATCGCCTCACGAAGCTCAATCGCCTGATGGCGGAACTCTCGCCACGGACGGAACTTCTCGAGCGCTGGGTCGATGAAATCACCGACATGGCCGACGAAATGAGCCATCTCGTGAAGGCGTTCCGCGATTCGGTTGGCGATGAGCGGATGGCACGGAAGCAGAGCTTGCTCGAAGCGCAAGATAAAATTCACCTGACCGCCGACGAACTCGCGGCCACGATTCGCATCTTGCGGAAGCGTCGCGCCACGTATCAGAAGGTTCGTCGGCAACTCGCCGAGGCGAACTTGCGGCTCGTCGTCAGTATTGCCAAAAACTATCGCAACCGCGGTTTACCGTTTGCCGACCTGATTCAGGAAGGCAATCGCGGCCTCATGCGGGCCGTCGATAAATACGAACACCGCCGCGGTTTCAAGTTCGGTACTTACGCCACGTGGTGGATTCGCCAGGGCGTGCAACGCGCACTGGCGGACAACGCACGTACGGTGCGGGTGCCGTGCCATCAGATCGGCCTGTTGGCCAAGATGGAACGCAAACGAAGCGAAATGACTTCGCTGACCGGCCGCGAGCCGACGAACGAGGAACTCTCGGCGGCGCTGGGGGTTACGGAAGAAGATACGCGGTCGCTGCGTGCGGTTGGTCGCCAGCCGATGAGCCTGCAAGACCCGATCGGCGGCGATGGCGAACGATCGATCGAGGACTTCCTCTCCGATCATCACGTGCCGAACCCCGGCGAACACGTCGATGCCCGATTGCTACGCGACCGGATTTACGAAGTGTTGCGATCGCTGGCACCGCGCGAACGCGAAGTGATCGAACTCCGTTTCGGCCTGAAAGATGGCACGCCGAAGACGCTCGATGAAGTCGCACGGCAGTACGGAATCACTCGCGAACGAATTCGCCAGATCGAAGCGCGGGGCCTGCTGAAACTCCGTCAGCCCGCACGAATGGGGCGGCTCGAGCAGTTTACCGATGGCGACCCCGAACACAATTGACCGGCGAACTCGTACAACAAGACTGCGCAAGCCCATCCGTTCGCGGGTGGGCTTTTTTCCAAACGCCCATCCGAATTGGGGGCCACATGAGCGACTTCACCAATCCCATTCAACGATTCTCCGAACAACTCGACCGCCTTCCCGGCGTAAAGGAAATCGACTTCCGCATACAGGGTGTTTACGGCATCTCCGTGGAAGAACTCGGCCTGCCCGGCCCCTATGCGGACCTACCGCACGCGGCACTCCGCCGGACCGATGGCGGTCGCCCCAACGAGCGGTTAGTAACGGCAGACGTGACGTTCTTCCAAAATCATCCCGGCTGGGTGGCGGTGGAATTTCTGGCGTGGTGGGTTCGCGATTTGTCGCGATCCGGGCAGGATGTGCAGATGCGGCCGATCGCGTTGCCGCCAATCGCGTGGGGAACGCAACTCGGTCGTACGCTTCGGTTTGCGATCGAATTCTTCTATGTGCTCGAAGGCGAAGAGAACGAGCCGGTATTGCAGGAAATCGACGAGTTGGCCGATTCGCTCGAAAGTTGCATCGACGATTATCGCGAAGTGATTCGCCGTCCTACCAAGGCCGATTGGAAGTCGGTCGATGAGGTGCGGAAGTGCGCCGACCGCAACGACCCGGTGGCGATGATTACGATGGCCGAGTTGTATACCGAAGGTCGCGACGGACTTCCGGAAGACGAAACCGAAGCGTTCAAGTTATACCTGCGGGCGGCGGATACGGGACACCCCGAAGGCAAGTTGCAGGTTGGCGTCTGTTACTCGGAAGGTCTCGGCGTGCCGGCCGATCTGCCGCAAGCGGCGGAATACTTTCGACTGGCGGCGATCGATGGCTTACCCCAAGCGATGGGCTTGCTCGGTCAGTGTTACGAAGACGGTGCGGGTGTCGAGAAGGACGCCACCGAGGCGGCCAAGTGGTACGCGATGGGTGCCGATCAGGAAGACCCCGTCTGCCTGGCGCAACTCGGCGAATGCTACGAACACGGTCGCGGCGTCCCGAAAGATTTCGCGCGTGCCCGCGACTTTTTCGTGCGGGCACTCGAACAAGGTTTCGAGGAAGTCCAACCGGCACTCGCCCGCGTCCGCAAAGAACTCGGCGAAAAGTAGACGTTGAAGTCGCGGTCGGATTACGAGTAAGTGCAACGGATAAGTATCCGTTGCACTTACTCGTTGGCTGGACTTGACACGCGTGCACCATTCGACGCACGATGCCCCGTCTTCAGGGGGCGTATGTGTGTCCAAGGTTCGGGCTGCAATTGCTGCGTTCGATCTCGTTCCCGGCGCGGGTTTGTGCCGGTCTGCGGACGATTCGCGCGCGTGGACGGCAACGGCGGCATGCGTCGAATGGACGGCAGAAGCGACGATGCCGGCGGGGTGGTATCGCTTTCGGTTCCGGCTCAAATCGGCGGACCGGTTTGCGGTACGGAAACGTGCGGAGCTATTTTTCGACACGGGCGAGGGCTTCACGAAGTGCGAAACCTTCGAGTGGAACGAAGCCGCCCGCGAAGATGCCATCGTGCGCTTGCCAGATGCCGCGCGAGGAATCTGCGTGCGGCTGCATCATGCCGATGGGACATTTCGGCTGTTGCGATGCGAGTGCGTTCGCGTTTCCAAAACGCGAGCCGTGGTGCGGGCGGTGCGGTTGAAGTGCCGGTTACTGTCCACGTACCAATGTTTCTGGCCGGTCGTGCGGCGCGGCGGGCGGATGTTGCGGCAGGGACGGTTCCGCGAGTTCGGCACGCGGGTGTTGAAAGGTCTTTCCGATTCGCGGACGATGCGAATCGAAGTGAAACGTGCGACCGAAGCCGGTGCCGCATGGTGGCGACGCCGCGCGGCCACTTCCGAAGAAATCGCTACATATCAAGCCGAATTGCGTGCGATCGCACACCCGATGCCGATCGCCGTGCTGATACCCGTCGATCCGACGCGGACCGATTACGCACGGCAAGCGATGCTCTCGGTGTTCCGCCAAATTTACCCGCACTGGGAACTGATCGTCGCGTGGCCGAACGCAAAACCGGACGAGAAACTGACGACGGTCGCCGGTTGGGATTCGCGAGTCAGGCTCGTAACGCCACCCGGTGACGGTGGGCTGTCAGCCGCCGTGCGCCGCGCGCTTTCGCAAGTGCAATCCGCATCGGTAATCGTCCTGCCACCCAATTGGGAACTGACGGAAGCCGCGTTGTTGCGCTTCGCGCAGTACGGCGAAAGCCCCGTAACCTGCGCGCTGCCAGCGGGACTTTCGGCGACGTGCGGCGTCTTACCTGCGCTGCTATCCACGGCGCAATTGCGCAACGCTGCGGTGGATCTGAACGCCACCACGGCAACGGGCGTCGTGCAGTGGGCAGCGACGATTGCGAAACAACAATCGACGTGCGAAATTGGCGAACCGCTGCTGTACCCGATCGATGGCGTCGGGCAGTTGACGACTCTCGCACCGTGTGCAACGTCGCGGTCTTCGCTCTTTTTGGCCGCCGATGTGCGGGGGATTAGCGGTTGGGACCACGTCGCGTTTGCGGTGCTAAAAGGCTTGCAATCGAGTGGAGTGACAGTGCATCGTCACCCATCGGCGCGCGTTTTCCCGGACATGTTACCACCCGGTACCGCGTTCGCCCGTTTCCCACGCACGCCGAACGATCCGCAACTCGCGATCTCGCCGCCGTTCTTGCTGAAGCGATTCGGAATCGACCAACGCACGGCCGCACTGACGATGTGGGAAGCCGACCGCATTCCGCCACATCTCGCAGCCGTCCTGAACGGCGCGGCAGTCGTGATCGTGCCGAGCCAATGGGGGGCCGATGCGTTCCGCGACTCCGGCGTAACCGCACCGATCGAGATCGTGCCACTCGGTTACGATCCACTCTTGTTCCATCCAGCCCCGCACGAACCGACGCACTGCACGTTCGGCACAGCGGGGGCGTTGAGTGCGGGTGGCTTGCGGAAAAACATTCGCCGCGTCGTCGACAACTTTCGCCGCGCCTTCCCGGTGGAAAGCGATGTGCGGCTGCGCGTGAAGATCACGCCGAACTGCCCGCCGTTCGAGATCCCCGACGATTTGCGGATCGATATTTTGCGCGCCACACTGCCATCGGGCGACGTCGTGAAGTGGAACCAATCGTTGACGGCGTACGTGAATGCGTCTTTCGCGGAAGGGTTTGGCTTCCACTTGCTCGAAGCGATGGCGTGCGGGCGGCCACTAATTTCGACGCAGTATAGCGGGCTGACGGCGTTCTTCGACGAGCGAGTGGGGTTGGTGATTCCGCACAGATTGATCGCCGCGAGTAACGAAATTTACGCGGGCCAGTGGGCCGACCCCGACGACGATGCAATGATCGCCGCGATGCGTCGCATCTACGCAAACCGCGACGAAGCGCGGAACCTCGGCGCTGCCGCAGCCGCACGGGCGAGGCGGTTCACGTGGCGCGATACGGGCCGCCAGTTGCGCCGCGTGCTTGTGCAATACGACCTACTATCGAAGGGGTGACCGATGGCGACGGCGATTGCTACGCTGGTGCTGAACGATGGCGATGCCGTTGGGAACGACGTGCTCGGCATGGCGAAGGCACTGCGTGCGCGCGGCGAAACCGTTCGCTTGTTCGCGGAAAAATCGCGACTCAACGAGGAAGTTTATCCCCTCAGCGAACTGCGCGGGACGAGCGACAGATTAATTTACCATCACTCGATGCAGTGCGACATCGCGGTGTCAGTCGTGGAAAGCACACGTGGCCGGGCGATCGTGAAATACCACAACGTGACGCCGCAACGCTTCTTCAGCGGGGTCGATGCCGACGCGGCTCGCAGTGCGGAAATCGGCGTGCAACAAGCGGTGCGAATGGCGCGGGCCGGTATACGAATCTGGGTCGATTCGGCTTACAATGGACGCGATCTGGCACAGCTCGCACCCGGCACGCCGTGGCAAGAACTCGCGCCGTTCCATCAGGCCGATGACTTGGTGGCCAACCATCCGGACGCCGAATCGCTCGGCGGACTCGATGCCTGGGCGACGACGTTCCTCTGCGTGGGCCGGGTGGCACCGAACAAAAATGGCCTGCTCGCGGTCGAGGCATTCGCGGAATATGCGGCGATGTTCGAGCCGCAGAGTCGACTGATTTTCGCGGGCGAACACATCTACCCGGCGTACTCGGAACGGATCGCGTTACGGGCGAACGAACTCGGCGTCGCCGACCGCGTGATCTTCGCCGGCCGCGTCACGGTGTCGCAGTTAAAGGCACTGTACCTCAGCGCGGATGCGCTACTGGTGACGAGCGAACACGAAGGGTTTTGCGTGCCACTGCTCGAGGCGATGGCGCTCGGCGTGCCGGTGGTTGCGCTGCCATTAACGGCCGTGCCGGACACCGCCGGGGATGCCGCATTTTACGCCGATACCAACGCAGTGGCACTCGCCCGCACGTTGGCCGAAGCCGTGAATGATGGCCAACGCCGCGAGCAACACCTGCTGAACGGTCGCCACCGCTACGACCGACACTTCTCGACAAGCGCCATCCGCCGCCGCTTCGCCGAACTGCTGTCAGCGTGAGGTTTGGCGTGTAAAAAGGAACCGTGCTGCACCAACGCGGGCACCTACGAAAGTGACTCATGTCGACACGCCGTTACTTGCTCGTTCGCCTCGGTCGGCTGCTAACGTACCCCGTTCGCCGACGGTTGCGCGAATTCGAAGCGATGTGCGAACGGCCCGAGGAAGTGCAAGCGGCGCGGCTTCAGCAGATCATTCGCAAACAAACGAACACCGGTTTCGGCAGCGATCACGGTTTCCAATCGATACGCTCTTTGGACGACTATCGGAACCAGGTGCCGATCGCGCCGTACGAGTACGTTGCGCCGTACATCGACAAAGTGCAGGCGGGCGACACGCGGGCATTGCTCGCCGATGCACGGGTTCACATGTTCGCGTTGACGAGTGGCACCACGGCTTCGCGGAAGCTCATTCCCGTTACGCAAGATTACCTGAACGCTTACAAACGCGGCTGGAATATGTGGGGCGTTCGCATGTATCGCGATCACCGGGGGCGCGGTATTGCGATGCGGCCGATGGTGCAAATGGTCGGCGACCCCGACGAGTTTCGCACGCCATCGGGCATCATGTGCGGCAACCTTTCCGGGTACACGGCGCAGGTGCAAATGCGCCTGATTCGCCGACTGTACGCGGTACCGCCGATCAGCGGGAAGATCAAAGATTCGCTCGCGAAATACTACGTGGCATTGCGGTTCAGCATCGGCCGGAACGTCTCGCAGTTCATGGCCGCGAACCCGAGTACGCTCACGCAACTCGCACGGATACTCGATTCGGAAAAGGCATTTCTGCTAAAAGACTTGCACGACGGCACGCTGCGCGACGACCTCGATATTTCCCCCGAAGTGCGTGCGGTGCTGGTTTCCAAGCTGAAACCGCAACCCGAGCGCGCGAGGGAACTGATCGCGATGGCGGGGCAGAACGGGCGGCTATTCCCGAAAGACGTGTGGCCGAGCGAGGGCGTGGCGATCGGTACGTGGACCGGCGGCAGCATGGGGCCATACCTGCGGCAACTGCCACACTACTACGGCGACACGCCGATTCGCGACCTCGGATTGCTCGCCAGCGAGGGCCGCATGACGATCCCGTTCGCGAACGGCAGCCCGGCCGGCGTGCTCGACATCGCATCGCACTATTTTGAATTCGTACCCGAATCCGAGATCGATTCCCCGCAGCCAACCGTACTGGGCGCACACGAAATTCAGGAAGGCACGAACTACTACATCCTGCCGACGACCGCGTACGGGTTGTACCGCTACCACATCTCGGACCTCGTTCGCGTCAACGGCTACCTCGGCCGCACGCCGATGGTCGAGTTCGTCGGCAAGGGGCACCGTTTCGCCAACATGACGGGTGAAAAACTCAGCGAACACCACGTGACGAAGGCCGTCGATGCGGTGCTGAAGTCCGTGCCGCAACCGATCGCGGGGTACACGCTGGCACCCGTCTGGGACGAGAACGAACCGCACTATGTGATTTTTCTGGAAGAGGCCGACACGACGAATGACAGGGTACTGTCGCAGTTCGCGCGCGGGTTGGAACGCGAGTTGTGCAATCAGAACATCGAGTATGCAGCGAAGCGGGAAAGCGCGCGGCTCGGGCCGTTGCGCGTGGCGATCATCCCGACGGGAACGTGGCAGATGTGGGACCGTGCCCGGCTATCGCAAACGGGCGGCGCGGCCGAGCAGTACAAGCGACCGTGCCTGATGGGCGACACGAGTTTCTACGCATCGATGCCCGTCATGCTCAAACGTCGGTTCGATGACGAATCATGAACCGACGGGGCCAGGGCCGCGACCGCCCTTGCGATGGAGTAACAGCTTCTGAATCGCGGTTTGACGCAGTTTTGGTACCGGTTTATCGTGCTCGTCCTCGATCTCGCCGACGATTTCTTCGAGCACATCTTCGAGTGTAAGAATGCCAACGACGCGATTCGCGTTCTGACCATCTCGCACAATTGCGAGGTGGCGGTGCGATTTTTTGAACACGTTGAGCGCGAACGATACCGGCACATTGGCATCGAGGAATACCGGTTCGTAGACCGCATCGATCAGCGTCACGATGCCGCTGAGGCTGAACAGATAGAAGAGATCCTTCGTGTTGACGACGCCGACGATCGTGTCCGGCGTGCCGTCGAAAATCGGCAACCGCGTGTGCGCGCCTTGCCGCACGAATGCCAAGACTTGGTCTGGCGGCGTCGATACGTCGAGCGACGCGACCTTTTCCCACGGCACCATGCAATCTCGCACTTTCTTGTCGGTCAGTGCGAATACGTTCATCACCACATCGGCTTGTTCGGGAGACATCAGCCCCGCTTCTTCGGTATCTTCGATCAGGAGCCGAAGTTCGTCGACCGAGTAGATTTCGCCATCTTCGGAAGCGGGTTTGTAACCGAGGCGACGGAGGAACCAGTTGCTCGTGCCGTTCATCGATCGCACGACGGGGCGTGCCACCCGCGAACAAAAATTGAGCGGCGTCGCGATCAGTAAACCGATGCGTTCGGACGATTGCAGTGCCGCAATCTTCGGCATCTGTTCGCCGAATACCACGTGCAAGAACGTGATGAGCGCGAGTGTAAGCACGATGGAAATCGTTCGCGTGGCCGCGCCTTGCCATGCGTCCGGGAGGTTACCGAACAGCGGCGCAATTAGCGCCGCGAGCGCCGGTTCGCTGACGAACCCGAGCGCGAGCGACGCAACGGTGATGCCGAGCTGCGCGGTCGCGACGCTGTCGTTGAGTTTATCGACGGCGAATAAGAGCGCCTTCGCCCGATGGTGCCCCTGGTTCACGAGTTCTTGGACTCGCGTTTTTCGAATGGCGACTAGCGCAAACTCGGCGGCCACGAAGTACGCATTTAGCAAAATTAAAAGTGGAATCGCGACGAGACCCACGTAGACTTTCGTCCACTCGATATGGGTGTGCGGGTCGATGGCGAACGGGAGCATTGGGGTCGCAGAACCGCACGACGAAGGTTCGCTGCGTGACTGTCACGCGGCGCGGGCGTTCACGGCGCGGTACGCGAACGCAGTTAGTATAGGACTCAGAGCAATCGTCGCGATTGTTTCTCCAGTGCGGCCGCGGCGTACGACAAACCCTGTCGCAACGCGGTTTGACGGTCGAGGTCCGTCTGAAACTCATGGCGAACGCCGATTGCGTTCAGCTTCTCGTGGAGTCGATCGTTCCCGCGAAACCATCGGGAATCCGGATCGCACGCGAACCAGATGTGCGGCGGGAAATCGTGCGGGCGCACTTGCAGAACGGCCGTGTCTTGCCGCGCCGATTCGCGCCGCGGGTAGAGCGCATCGAGCGGCGTACCCTCGCCGTGCAGTTCGTGAAAATCGCACGCGCCATCGATGCTGACGACGACGGGGAAGCGTTCGGGGTAGCGAAACCCGAGCCGCAGCGCCGCCTGCCCGCCGCTGCCGATACCGACAATCGCATTCGCGGGTCTGCCGAAAACGCCTGTTGTCCAAGGTAGAATCGCATCGATCAACAGCGTCTCCGCCGTCCGCGTCCACCACGTAACACCGCCATCCGGGGCCACGGAACCAATTCCACGTTCGATGAGGATCGAAGTGAAATCCGTTAGCGTCTCAGCAAAATCGCGAAGGAACAGCACCCGCGAGAGCAGTGGCACCGGACGAAACCAATCGATGGTCACGCCGCCAACATCGTCGCGATTCCAACCGGGGTATATCGCATGATTGTCAGTCCCGTGCATTGGGCACCGCGAGGCGATTCAGCGCTTTCGCCAGCGATTCCATCGGTAGGCCGACGACGTTGCTCGTGCTGCCTTCGATGACGGTCAGATACGGATCGGTCGGGAATTCCAGCGAATACGCACCGGAGCAACCCTCCCATTTTAGCGACGCGATGTAAGTGTCGATCTCGTCTTTCGAGAGTTCCACCATGCGGACGAGGCTGCGTTCTTGCCACATGTATTGCATGTTATTCGGGCGAACCCAGAGGCAGATGCCGGTCCACAGTTCGTGAACGCGACCCGAAAGGCCGTGGAGAATCTGCCGTGCGTGCGCCTCGTCGTCGGGCTTGCCGATGACTTTGCCATCGAGCCAGCCGACGGTGTCAGCGGCGAGCACGACGCCCTCATCGACCGTCATCGCGACGTTGTCCGCCTTCAACCACGCGAGTTCGCCGACGTATTGCCGGCAACTGCCGAGTCGGGCTTCGGTCGGTTCGTCGACGTTCGACGGTTGCACGTCGAAGGTGTAGCCGTGCGTTTCGAGGAGCCACTTTCGGCCCCATGAACCGCTCGCCAAAATCAGCCGATACGGGAGCGTTTGCGCATTCATTTCCGGAGTGCCTCTTCGAGCGCGGGCCACAGACGGTCGGGTGTCAGTTCGCCGAAGCATATCGTACCGCGCGGGCATTGTTTGAGGTAACTGCCCGCACATGGCACCGTCGTTTCCACGGCACCGGCCATCGAACCGTACGGCCCGTGCCGCACGATTTTGGTACAGGTGTAAGGGGCCACGCACGGTTTGCCGAGCGCCGCAGCAAGGTGCAACGGGCCAGTGTCGTTGGCGAGCATCGCATCGGCGGCCGCCAGAACGGCAGCTAATCGCGGCAACGATGTCTTCCCCGTTAGGTCCAACACCGAGCCGCGTAACTGGTTCGCGATCGCGGCGGACAATGCGATGTCATCGGTTGCGCCAACTAGAATCGCGGTGCCACCAAATTGCGACTGGAAGCGTTGCAACAGAGTCGCGAACGATTCGGGGGGCCAGCGCTTCGTCACCCACTTCGCCCCGGCCGCCACGCAGAGCCACGGTCGCGGATATAAGGCTAAAAGTTTCGCAACGGCATCGGCTTCTTGCGGATGAATCGGCAACACGAACTGCTTCGGTCGATCCCCCGCACCCACAAACTCCGCCATTTGCCAATACCGATCCACCGCGTGAATGCGATCCGCATCGGGGACGGCCACCCGGTGCGTGTAGGCGTACGCCGATCCTTCCCGCGCATTCGCAAAGCCGATCTTACGCGGTGCGCCAGTCATCAGGCTCATCAGCCCCGTTCGCAATAAACCCTGTAAATCGAGTACGCAATCGAAGTGATAGCCGCGCAGTTCGTTCGCGAGTTGCAGACTATATCGAAGTGCGCCAACGGTGTTGCGGAACGCACCGCGATCGAATGCGATCACGCGATCGAGGTGCGGATGATGTTCCAGTAGCGGGGCGAATGAGCGATTGACCACCCACGAAATGTGGCTAGCGGGGAACCGCTGTCGCAAGGCGGTCAGCACCGGTAACGCATGGACGATGTCGCCCAGTGCGCTCGGCTTCAAGATCGCGATGCGTTCGTACATAGCCGGGTTGCTCACGAACCCGAGTTGCGCGAGACAACGGGCAACAGCATGATGACGCCGACGAGTGCCAGCCCGGCGACCACGTACGGCAACGTATGCGAATCGTGCATCTGGAACGCCACGCTGCCGACGAACGGCCCGAGGATGCGACCGAGCGATGATGCCGACTGGCCGACGCCGAGGATTTCGCCCTGCCGGTTCGGATCGGCCCGTTGCGAAATCAGCGACGAAATCGACGGATTGACGAACGCAAACCCGGTCACGGCGATGGCGAGTGCGAGGTAGAACATCGGCTCGACGGCGGCGGCCAGCCCCTGGAACAGGTGCGATGTGCCGTACGCCACGACGCCGAGCGCACCGAGGCCGAGAAGCATCAGCGCCACGCCGATGCTCATCATTCGTTCTTCTTTCCAGCGGCCAACGAGCGGACGATACAACCCGCCTTGTGCGACCATCAGCACGAAACCGACGAACGCGAACACGAGGAAGTTCCCGTCGTCGTCCATCTTGAATGCCGCCTTCGTGAACTGCGCGAGCGTCGCCTCGAAGTTTGCAAAACCGAAGATTGCCAGGAAGTAAATGACGATGAGCGGCCCGACCGTCGGCGATTTGATCACGTTCAGCGAACGCTTCATGCTGAACGGTTCTTTTTCCTGAACGTGCCCCGATGGCTTCCGCGTCTCCGGCAACAACAACACCGCCAACACCGTGGCAACGACCGACAGCGATGCGGCAATCGCACCGACGCCCCACGGTTGCTTTTGGAAGATCGACAATCCGAAATACGCGATGAGTGGGCCGAATGTGAAGCCGATGCCGAACGCGGCACCGATCAGCGCCATGCCCTTCGCTCGCTTCTCCGGCGTCGTGCAATCGGCGATCACCGCCGCCGCCGTGCCGATCGTCGCCCCTGCCGCCCCCGCGCCGATCCGCGAGATGAGCATCAGGCACAACGCGAGTACGGATGACTCTTTCGGCAACGAAACTGCGAACGCGAACAGCGAGTAAAAGACGATCGAGCCGAGCAAGCCGAGGATCAGGATCGGACGGCGGCCGATGCGGTCCGACATGCGGCCCCACATCGGGGACAGCAGGAATTGCATCACGGAGAACGAGGAAAACAGCGTGCCGATGATGACGCCGCGGAGTTCCTTCGAGTAATCGAGCATGTACTCGTCGGCCAGTCGCGGCATGATCGGCAGCACGATCCCGAAGCCGAGGAGGTCGATGAACACGACGAGAAACACGATAAACATCGCGGACTTCGGCGGGCCGGTGGGCGCAGGTGCGGGGGGCGTCGTGTCGTTCATGCGCGTGGGTATCGTTCTTCGTGCGGGTAGCAGGGCAACAGCATCAGTAAAGATACGCCGCACCCCCCACCCGGCCCACCCTGCTTTCTGTTGCGCGGGAAATGACGGTTGGAAATACTTTTTAAAAATCGAAGTTTAGATGTTGACAATCGATTCTAAGCAGTCATTATCGATTTACACCAACACTTCAATCTGAAGCGCGTTTCCAATTCGGAGGCTCTCATGCGTAAGTTTCTGTCGGTCGTCTGTTTCTGCGCGGGTTTGCTCGCGATCATCCTCGGCATGAGCAACACGGCGTGGTCTGTACCCGGAAGTGAGTTTTGCACGCCGATTCCATGTAGTGGAAGTGCCGATGTAAATGGACGATGTTGCAGTGGGTCTGGCAATCGTGGTTACTGTTACACTGCAAATAAAACGTGCGTTGGAGCCGCTGACATTACATGCCCTGGTGTATATTATAACAGAAGGTTTCAAAATTGCGATACTGAGACTGATATCGCATGCAATCTCGTGCTTCCTCACTGCACGGGAAATATTTTTAACTGACTCAATCGCAATCGCTTTTCACTTTCATGTTGTTCGTGCGGGATACCATACAATGAGACGTTACCTGATCGCAGTTAGCATCGGCATTGGTTTTGCGTGGAATATTCACGCGGATGACGCGATATTAGTGACTGCCAGTGCGGGTCTACGCCAAACGGTCGAGTCGGTTCGCACGTTACAATCTCGCCTGCAATGCCGAAGTCTTGTTGATGGTTCGATCCAGATAAAACTGGAAAATTACTGGCAGGATGGAGACAAAAAGCGATCGCGTGTGTCGGTCGATGGCGGAACGATCACAAATCAACCTCAAATAAAGGTCAAAACGACGCACGAAGCGGTCATCCGCAGTGGGCGTGTATTGGGCTTAGAAACAGTACTCGTCGATGGCAAACCACCGCAACTTCAGGCTCGCATCAGTCAAAATCCGAGAGATGCGCAACTCGAACTATCAGATCGTGTTTGGACTTCATTCGGGTTATCCGTGACTGACATGCCGAAAATCTGGCTTTTCGATGTACTAATTGGGAATCGCGAATGGACTTGGACTGCAAAGTGGGCCGACCTCAATGGCGTTCGCACAATTCACTTGCAAACGACTCGTCCAGGCGATGGTGGAGATGCGACGATGGAGGTCTGGTTGGACCCTAAAGAAGGATACTGGCCACGAAAAACGGTAGTTTATGGTTCTAATACCAAGTCAACACGTGACGATCCAGCATTTCGCAGTGAAGTGACACGATTTCACCCTCCATACAAGCAGACTGGAGTTTCGTTTCCTGCGACGGTTAAGATTCGGTATCGCTCGACTAATGGAAAGACTTTAACAGTGTGGGAATCCGACATTGAAATCGAAGACGTTCGAATCAACGAGGCGATCCCCGATTCGACATTTAACCTGACCATTCCGCCTGGCTTTTGGGTCGTCGATCGTACGACGGGAATGTACTACACGATGGGAGAGAACGGCAAGCCGAAGACTACGCCGCAACCGATTGTGCCCGTTTCCGATTTGCATCCACTCGAAGAGGAAACCTCGAGTTGGCCGCTATCGAATTACCTGCTGATCGCTGGCGGGGTCATCGGTTGCCTCGCCGCAGCAAGACTCTGGATGAAACGACGAACTCCATCATCGCAAGATGCAGGAGTGACATCGTGAAACGCAATCTTACCCTCGTTTCCCTCGGGTCATTTGTGGTTATCGCGTGCGTCTTGACCGCGCTTCGTGGCAAGTCGATTTCATCCGATTCGCAAGCCGACAATCGGCCAATCGAATACACGGCGACAACTGACATAGGAGAGTATAAACCGGGCGAAAACGTTGTCGCAGAAATTCCGATCCGGAATCGGTCGGCGCAGCCAATCCGCTTGTTCGGTATCCGAACAGGCTGCGGCTGCATTTCTGCCAAATGGCGTGCGAAGGACGGCAAGTCAGAACCACTCGACGAGGTTTCCGTTTCCGCAGGGGATACGGTAACATTTCTCATCTCCACTCGCACGACAATGGGCCAGATGGTAATTTCAACGCGAGTGTACTTTCAAACGGATCATCCGGATTTAGTTGAGACGAGCGTCGATATTCAGGGACGTGTGACGCTCGGCGTGTCCACTGTACCAGAAGCGATCGCTTTCGATCCGATCTATGTTGGCGAGACGAGCACCGCGAAACTTCGGCTAAACGATCTTCGACCATCGGCAAATCGAGGGCGGTTAAAATTCACATCGGACCACTCGGCGGTTTCGGTGACGTCTGTACAGCCGCACGGTTCCGATCATCCGCCCCGCGAATACGATGTCGTATTGAGTTTCACATCGAACGAAGCGACGGCAGTTCTCACTCGATTCAGATTGCGAACGGAACTGGAGAAATATTTGGGACGCATTTCGTGTACGGGTCGCGTCCTTCCCGTTGCGGAACTCGTACCATCGGTTGTGATCCTTCCTCGGTCGGGGAATCCCGATCCCAACGAAGCCCGAGTCGAGTGTCGATCGCGCACGCCAGTTCGACTGTTTATGGACGAAGTACCGCCTAGTGATTTGACCGTGCGAATCGATGGGAACACGGTCGTAGTTCGCAAGTCGGATCGTGCGAAAATGAATACGCATCGACTCCGACTTCGCGCGCAGACACAGGACAATCGCGATTACCCGATCACGCTGTCGATCACGTGCGTCGAGTAGAAACCGTTCCCACAGGGAGCAAAGCCATGCGACCACCCCTCGCGCATCCGAAGCGATTCCAGGGCTTCAGCCTTCTGGAACTGATCGTCGTGTTGTCGATCATTTCGATTTTGATCGGCCTGCTGTTGCCTGCGGTTCAACAGGTGCGGGCCGCAGCGGCACGAATGCGCTGCGGTAACAACCTTCGGCAACTCGGTTTGGCATTACACCACTACCAAACGATGCACGAGAGCTTTCCGCCCGCTATCGAAACCGACCCGAAAAAGATGCGGTTCCTGACGTGGCAAGCACGGCTGTTACCGATGCTCGATCGCACCGCCCTCTGGGAACAGACCGTTGCCGCGTTTGCCGCCACCCCCGAGTTCACCGAACCGCCGCACCACGCGCTGCTCGCGACCGTGCTTCCCGTTTTGACTTGCCCCGCAGATGGGCCGTCCCAAGTCACGCAAGTGTTCATACCGCAAGTTTACTTCCCACCGACGCCCAACCCGCCCCAAAATCGCATCGGGTTGACAACGTATGTGGGGGTCAACGGATTGAGCCGAGATAGGAAAGATGGGATTCTCTATGCCAGTTCGCACGTTCGCCCGACGGACATCACGGACGGGCTGAGTTCCACCCTAATGGTAGGCGAACGACCTTCCAACTATCGGTTTAAATACGGTTGGTGGTACGCCGGTGCAGGAGCCTATCGAACTGGTGGCATCGACAACAATTTGGGTGCGCGAGAAGCCATCGCGGATTTGGACGATCTGATTTCGTGTACGTATCCGCCGAGGACTTTCGGGCCGGGAACGATGCGCGATCCGTGCGATGCCATCCACTTTTGGTCGTATCACGTAGGCGGCGCGCACTTTTTGTTTGCCGATGGCTCGGTTCACTTTCTTCGGTACGAAGCCGACACTATCTTGGCTGCACTCGCGACCCGTGCCGGTGGCGAAATCGTGAGCTTGGATTGATTTCCCCTGCTTTCTGTTGCAATCGGCATTCTCGGGGCGAACGGGCTTGCCGATGCCTCTCGTGCATTGCAACGCCTGTTGACAAATGGATACTACGACTGCCATCCTGAATGGATATTCAGGAGGTTCGTATGGCGACGATCGCGATGACGGAGCAAGTGGCCGAAACCGCATTTCTGATTTTCGACACCGAAAGCGTGCCCGATGGTGAGTTGCTATCGGCGGTGAAATATCCGGGTGAGCAATTGTCTGCGGCTCAGTCCATCGAACGGGCGCAGATTGAAGCGATCGAACGGAGTTGGAAAGGATCGGACTTTCTGCCGGTGACGTTTCATATCCCGGTGTCGGTGTGCGTGCTTCGCGCGAAGAAGGATCTGAGCCTACTCGCGATGACTTGCCTCGACGCACCGCACTATCGCCCGCGCGAAATCGCTCAGAAATTCTGGCAGGGCGTCGCATCGTATCCTCGCGCGAAACTCGTCACGTTTAACGGTCGTGGCTTCGATTTGCCACTTCTGGAACTGGCCGCGTTTCGATACGGCTTCTCGATGCGCGACTATTTGCTCAGTCGCAACCGCTTCAGTGGCAACAGCCTCGACCTCATGGACTGGATGAGCAACTATGGCGGCTACAAGGTTGTCGGCGGGCTGAACCTTCTCGCGAAAACGATCGGCAAACCGGGGAAAATGGGCATCGCCGGCGATCTCGTCTACCAAATGCACATCGACGGCAAGTTCCAGGAAATCAACGATTACTGCCTCTGCGATACGTTCGATACTTACTTCGTATTTCTGCGAACGCGGGTGATGACGGGCGACATCTCGTGCGAACGCGAATCGGAGTTGGTGGCGAACGCGAAAGAGTTCCTCCGATGCAAATGCGACGAGTACCCCGCGCTGCGCCGCTACCTCGATGAATGGCAAGACGACGAAGATTGAGGCGCTTTCCTCATACCACCAAGCAGTTGTGGAAGCCCGTCGCGAGCGCGTTGCGGTCGAGGTTCTTGCCGATGAACACGAGCTTGTTCACGCGCGCTTCGCCCTGCGCCCACGGCTTCGATGGCACCGCATCGAGTTGCATGTGGACGCCCTGAAAAACGTGCCGTTTCGCATCGCCGCGAATGCTCAGGATGCCCTTCATGCGGTAGATGTCCTGCCCCTTCGTTTGCAATAAGTCCGAAATCCAGGCGTTGAACTTCTTGATGTGCAAGTCGCCGGGGACGACGAACCCGACCGAGGTCACGTCTTCATCGTGGCGATGTTCGTGCTTGTGCGCATGAGTATGTTCGTGCTCGTGCCCGCAGTCCGGGGCGCAGGCTTCTTCGTGCTTGTGTTCGTGTTCTTCCGCCTTCAAAAAGTCGGGTTCAAATGTCAGTACGCGATTCAGATCGAACCCGCCGACGTTCAGGATCTTGTCCATGTCGATGATGCCGCGATCCGTGCGATAGACCTTCGCCACCGCGTTCATTCGCCGAATGCGTCGTTCGAGTTCGTCGAGTTCGGCGGGCGTGACCAGATCGGTTTTGTTCAACAAAATCACGTCGGCGAAGGCGATTTGCTCGGTCACTTCCTTGGAACGGCCGATCTGCTGGCTCGCATGTTTCGCGTCGATGACGGTGATAATCCCATCGAGCCGCGTACACGCCCGGATGTCGTCGTCGGCGAAGAACGTCTGCGCGACCGGCCCCGGATCGGCCAGCCCCGTGGTTTCGATGAGGATGTAATCGAACTTCTCGCGACGCTTCATGAGGTTACCGAGAATGCGGATGAGGTCGCCGCGAACGGTGCAGCAAATGCAGCCGTTGTTCATCTCAAAAATCTCTTCGTCGGCAGCGATTACGAGTTCCTGATCGACGCCGACTTCGCCGAATTCATTTTCGATAACGGCAATCTTCTTACCGTGATTCGCAGTGAGAATATGGTTGAGCAACGTCGTCTTGCCCGCACCCAGGAAGCCCGTGAGGACGGTCACAGGAACGGTTTGCATCGCAGTCGGGGGCATGGCACTTCTCGGGGCGGTTGGGTTTTAAACAATATACGAAACGGCCGCAGTTGCTCTCGCGACGAGGATGCGTTACAGTCTTGGTGGGTAACGAAACCGAGGATGCGACATGACTTTCGGCGACGAAGACGACGTTGGCTATGCCACTGTAGAGGGCCGCGACTGGCCGAGTGTGCGGCAGTTTAACGTGTTTTTAGCCAACCGGATGGGGGCACTTCTGGACCTCGTCAAGCGGTTCGAGTTGACCGACGTGAAGATCGTCTCGGTCACCATCATCGAGACTTCGGATTGCGCGATCGTCCGCCTCGTCACGAACCACTACGAACGCGCGTTCGAGGTGCTCTCGAACGCGAAGTTTGCCTTTACCGAAAGCGATTTGCTCGTGGTGAAGTTGCCCGATAACGACCAACCGCTCCTCACGATCACCAAGGCGCTACTCAGCGGCGAGATCGACATTCACTACGCCTACCCGCTACTCATCGGCGTCGGCCCGATGGGCAGCACGGCACTCGCGATTCACGTCGATGATTTCGAGAGTGCCGTGAGTACGCTGCAAGGCCTCGGGTTCACGCTGTTCAACGAAGCCGACCTCGACGACTGATATGCTGCGAGCATCTCTTTCTTCAGTAGCCGCGCGACATCCGATCGTCATCGAACGAGGGTTTTGGCGGCGTTTAACATGTCTCGATACTCGACGGTACCTTGTAGATTCTTGTTGTCGGCGTCGCGTTCGATTTCAGGAAAGTTACGGTACCCATCGCGGAGCGCCTCACGGAAATACGAAAGCGCCGTGGCACGATCTTCCGGATTCTTGGTCGATGTGAGCGAGTAAACGTTCGATGCCTGATATTCGATCTCGGGATCGCGGCTGAGTAGTAGTGCGATCTGGATCGCTTCGTGAGCCTCTTTCCGGCGTTCCAATCGCGCGAGCAGAACCGCCCGCCCCGCGACGGATTGCGCATGTTGCGGCGCGACGGCGACCGCTTGCGTTACGGCTTCCAGGGCCAGTTCGGTTTCGTTGAGGTGGTCGCTGAGAACGTGGGCTTTGTTCTGCCACGCGGGCAGGTAGTACGGGTTGAGCTTCGCGGCCGCTTGGAAGTCTGCCAGTGCTTTCAACGGCTCTTTAGCCACTCGGTTCACGCCGCGTGCGACGAAGTCGACCTCGGACGTCGGCTCGATGGCATCCGCTTCCTGACGGTCCCGTTTCGCGGCGACCGCATCGCCCAGTTGCTCGTGCAGTTGCGCTCGCAAATACATCAGGCTGATCTTCGGCCCGCCTTGTGCGAGCGAGAGTTGCACGTCTGCCAAGCTACCCTTCGCGTTACCCAGCTTCTGGCGGACAGCCGCACGCTGCCACGACGCCAGCGGGAAATCGCCGGGGCAGTCGATCGCTCGAGTGAACTCGGCTTCCGCTTCCGGATAACGAGCCACGTGACAAAGAATCAACCCGCGATTGTAACTCGGTCGCGGATCGTTTGGAGAGAGCGGCTTCGCCACTTGGAATCGCTCGATCGCACGCAGGTAATGGCCCGTCGTTTGATAGCAACATGCGAGCATAAAGTGCGCGGCAAAATGACCCGGTTCGCGTTCGGTGACTACCAACAGTTGCTTCTCGGCTTCACGCAATTCCCCTCGAGCGACCGACGTGGCCGCAGCGAGGAACAAATCGATCGTGGCCGTTCGATCCGTAGTTATTGAGGGAATACTGGCTTTCAGCCCGGCATCGCGGGTCCACTCGGCCAAATTGCGTCGCTGGTTCCACACAGCTTGTGGGATGCCGTCCGAGGGATAACATTCCTCGGCCACGCGGTTCCAACGAACTGCCAGCGTATCGGCGGCGGATCGCTCATCGCCGACCGCATTCCTCGCGTTCAACCATTCGCCGTGCGATAACAACAACGCGACTTCACCCAACTCCTGTCGGAGCGCGTCTTTCTGGTCGTCGGGTAAGGATCGTACGTTCGTCGCGAGGAACCAGTCTTTACGCTCGCCCACGCCGTAGCTCGTCAGCCACTTCGCGGCCGTCTCCAGTCCGCGTTTGCGACTGGAGAGATCGGTCGGTACGGTGAGATCCACCTGCGACGCTTTCACGACCCGATGAAGCTGCACCGATTCCATTTGTGCATTCGAACGGTCTCGCGCACGGGAAACATCCGCAAGTAGCACCATCGTCGCGAACAAGGCCAGCCCGGTGATCGTGGCACAGGTTTGGAAGGCGACGCGCGGGTTCCGCATGTGCCACTTCACGACCCGTTCGCGCAGCGAGGTGTTCGGTGCGTGCTTCAACGGCTGATTCGCCTGCTGACATCGCAAATCCTCGATCAGTTCCGCGGCCGTTTGATAGCGGCACTCGGGCTTTGGATCGAGCAATTTTCGCACGATCGCATCGTACGCCGGCGTCACTTCGGGGTTGATCTCACTCGGCAGTCGTGCCCCCGCTTCGCGCACCGCGATGGCATCTTCCAGGTCGGCCGGCACATGCCGCACTTTCGCGAACGGTAGCTGGCAGGTCAACAGCTCGAAGAACATGACGCCGAGCGCGTAGAGGTCGGTACGCTCATCGACGATCTGTTCCGTCTTCCCCAAGTATTCGCGTATCGATTCGGGAGCCATGTACGGCCACGTGCCACCGATCTTGTCGCGAGACTGATTCTTGCGGTCGTACGACAAGTTAAAGTCGAGCAACATCGGCTGGCCGTCATCGCTGAACAGCACGTTCTGCGGCTTCAAATCGAGGTGCAGAATGCCGTGTGCGTGAGCGTGCCCCAGCCCGTCGGCGACGGCGCGAACGATCTCGATCACCGCTGCCGGGTAACTCATCCGCGATAAAATCGCCCGGAACGGGTGCGACTCGTCGAATACTTTCGTTTCGGATGGCGTCGTCAGTGGCGATGATTTCACGATCGGCCCGGTCACATCGGTCGAACCCTGCGGGGCCGAGATCGGTGCCCGCATCGTCGATAATTGTGCGGCCGTCGTCCGAAAGACCTCACCGCCAATTTTCGGGAAACCGGTCTGCGTGCGAACGTACTCGATCACATCGGAAAGCGTCTGCTCGCCCAGATACGGCATCTGCACGACGTGGTGCGGCGCACAATAAAAGGCGTTGTGAATCGGCACGATGTTCGTGTGCTGCAACTGCGCGAGGCGTTGCGACTCGCCGTTCGCTTTCCCCGTCAACTTCAGCACGACCGAACGCCCGGCCAGTTTGCGTTCGCTCGCCAAATAGACTTGGCCGAACGCACCTTGGCCGAGGTGCCTGGTCAACTCGAAACCGTGGTAAAAGTCGCCGGGGTTCGGAAATCGCGAGGCGTCCAAATCGAGTTCCACGTCCGCCGAAACGTGCGATACGTTTGCGATTCGTGTGAATGCCGATTGCAGCGGTGCGGGGGTCATCGTGAGGTCGCTGCTGTTTCCGAAAATGGGTACCACGCTCGTTTGCTCTTCCACCGCTTGCGATTCGGCTTTCAGTTCTGGGAAGGCGGCTCGATATTCCTTGAACGCAACGACCCGACCGACCTGCCTTTGATTTTCGATGTCGCACCGTACGAGTTCGCGCAACACGGATAGGTAATCGGTGTCGCTACGCGAAGGCAGAAAGTCCGCGATGGCGCGCGGGCCATGCTCGCCCGATGCCTGGAAGGAAACGATTCGCGGGTCGATTCCGCACGCCGTCGGAAGATGCCGAGTTTGCTGCATGGCCGTTCTCGAAGTTGACCGCATTTCGGTTCGACGCGATCGATATCCTGACGATCGCGATTCGGCTATCGCTCGCGAGTTGCGAGTCGGACAGCCAACGACGCATGGGGGATGCGACGCATATTATTGAAGACGGCGTACTACTAACATGGATGCGCATTACGCAGTCTGCAACGGTTGTGCAGAAATAAACGGCAAGTCTTTTCCGCCGTTGCAACAGATTTCTGCCATTGCGAATAAGTGGTAACGTTAGGCATCGACACGAAGCATGTGCAGCCCTTCAAAACGATTCCGTTTCCTAGCGCAATTCTCTCTTTGATGTTCGTCCGAAAAGTGATGTTACCTACTGGGAGTGGCTTCACGATGAACCGATTGCTGCGAACGACCCGCCTCGAAATGCTCGAAGATCGCACGACGCCGGCGGCGGTGGGGGGACTCGACTTACCGTTCGGCACGAGTGGCCTCGTCGATGTCGCGTTCGACTTGGCGGGTTCAAAAGCGGATTCCGCGAGCGCAGTGGCGGTGCAGCAAGACGGCAAAATCCTCGTCGTCGGTTCGGCACAGAACGGCCCTGCCGATGTCGATTTCGCCGTTACCCGTCTCAACGCGAATGGCACGCTCGACACATCTTTCGGCAGTAAGTACCTGTCCAAGAATTACTCCGTGAGCTTCGGATGTGGGCGGATCGTGTAGTTCCATTGCGGGCAGATCGCGTGGCGAGTGAGCTGTATCGCCG
>JAYVQG010000091.1:0-9743 GCA_043757025.1 Limnoglobus sp. | reverse complement strand
GATCGCAGCACATTGCGGACCTCTGTTGCGGCATCGGTGGCGATGCGTTGGCGCTCGCAAAAGTGGCAACGACGCTCTCCGCGTTCGAACTCGATCCGTTGCGGAGCCGAATGGCGGAAGCGAACCTGATCGCAAACGGCGCGACGAATGCAACGGTGATTGTCGCAGATGTGATGGCCGAAAATTTAGGAGATTTCGACGCCGTGTTCTGCGATCCCTCGCGGCGCTCGACCGGACGGCGTTACCTGGCAGTCGGGGACTATCAACCGAACCCACTCGAGGTCGCGAAACGGTTCGCGGGAGTGCCTTTACTCGCGTTCAAATTGGCACCGGGGATTCCACGATCCGAACTCGAAGCGTTCGATGCCGAGATGGAATTCGTGTCGCTTAACGGCGAACTCAAAGAGTGCGTGGCGTGGCTACGCGATGGAAAAACCTGCCTGCGTCGTGCGACTGCGTTGCCTTCGGGCGAAACCTTCACGGCAATGAGCCTACCCGAGCGACCGATGTCCGGCCCGCCGTTGCGATACCTTTACGATCCCGATCCGACCGTCGTTCGTGCGGAACTCGAAGCGAATTTGTGCGAAACAGTGAACGGCCAGATGATCGACGAGCGGATCGCGCTGATTACATCCGATACCGCGATCGATACGCCACTTGCCACGCGATACGAGATCGTCGAAGTGCTACCGTTTCACATTCGCAAGCTCAACGAATGGCTGCGCGAACACAAAGTCGGGCGAATCACTCTGCTCAACCGTGGTTCGCGGTTGGAACCCGACGAAGTAACGCGAAAATTGAAACTCACCGGCAGCGAACACCGGCAGCTCATCCTCACGCAAATTGCGGAAGAGTCGTTCGTAATCGTCGCGAAGTGAGCATCTGAAATTTATCAACTGTCCAATTTGGGCAGCGATTAATTGACGACAAACGAAGGAAAAAAAACATTAACCGCAGAGGCGCAAAGTACGCAGAGTTATGACTGAATGTGAGAGGTAGAGCCAGATACTTCACGCAATGAAATCACGTGATTTTGAATATTCTCTTTGCGTACTCAGCGCCCTTTGCGGTTAAAATTCTTCGTAGAATTCCGTATCCAGAGCCTACTTCGGCATCGGCGCGGCTGCCGCTTTTCGCAGGCTCGAGGCACGGTAAATCCATTTCTCGCCACCGAGGCCATTGTTGTCTTCGGCTCGGATGTCGTCGATACCCGGCTTGATCGTGTCGGTCGGTTTGAAGAAGTCGAGTTGTAACGTTTTGATCTTCACAATCTGCCCGCCGCTCGGTGCGGGGTCGGCGATCAAGCCATCGGACAAACCACTCACATACACGCTGAATTGATTCGTCTTGCCGGCACGTTCGGGGACATCGGTCCAGATCGCCAAGCCGGAAACGTAACGAGGGAACGAGTCGGGCTTCGTGACGGGGATCGGGTTCTCCGTCATCTGAATCGTCGACAAGAACTTCATGACCTTCTCTTTGTCTTCCTTCTCCGCAACGGCACGGAACAACGCCGGTTGTGGCTCGTCGAGGTGCGTCGTGTTCAGGTCTTTGGTGACGAGTTCCATTCTCAACGACGTTACCGATTGTGGGTTCGGCGTCGTGTTATAGACCTGATAGACCATGTACCAAATCGTCTTCTTACCGACCTTCGGCAAGTCGACTGTGATTATGCGTGGCGGCGCGTAGCGGAAGTGTAGCGTCCACGTCGACGGCTTGTCGCCCGCTGCTCCAGCCGGTTCGACGAGGCGAAACGGATCAACCGTTTGTGCGAATGTGTGTGCAGGAATGATCGCGGTTGAGGCGGCCGCGATGCTGGCACAAAGGAAACCGCGTCGGTCCAGATTCGCCATGCCAACTCTCCTGGGCTGCAAAGACGCGACTATTTCGAGAACAATCCAGAGGATAACGCCAACTCGCACAGTCTTCAAGTGATGCCAACGAGAACGGACGCTCTCGTTGGCCGTTTGGGAAGTTACAGTCGTTCCGAGTGTTACTTCGAGATCGGTTTCGCGGCACGAACCGTCAGTTCCACCGTTACCGGGAAGTGGTCGGCGAAACCGCGGTCGCTGTCTTTCATGTTCTGATCGGGGTCGCCGAAGCGCCACGGTTGGCGGCGCGTCGAACCGGGGCGAATCAGCCCGTCCGTGATGGTGGCTACCGATTCCGGTTTGCACGACCAACCGAGTTCGTCGAGCATCCCGCCGGACACGCAGATGTGGTCGTAAATCAGCGGTTTGCCGTCGTACCACAGCGTGCCGAACTTGTCGCCGGTCTTGCCCGCAAACAGATCGAGCAGCGGTGGGTAATCGCCGCCGGCTTTCACTTTCTTAATGTCGCCGATACCACCGAGCACATCGGTGACGATGTCCGAATCGGGCGTGTCGTTGAAGTCACCACAGACGAGGAAATCGACGTCGGGCTTCTTTTTCGTCATGCCACGGTAAAGTTCATAGATGGTGCGTGCGTATTTCTCGCGACCCTTTTCGCCATTCCCGCCACTACTCTGCTTGAGTTTCGACGTCCAGTGCGATGCCACAATGCAAAGGTCGTGGCCATTGATAATTAGGTGCGTTTCGAGGATGCGCAGATCCTGCCCGTGCAACTTGGTGGTAAACTGCGACAGCGGATACCGGCTAATCACCCCCGGTGCGATGTGCCGCCCGGCGTCGAGATTCTTCATCGCCAGCGACTTGTACTTCATCGCCGGGTCTTTGATTTTCTCGTTCAGCGCAGCCATCAGTAACTCGAGCGCCCGCACGCTTTCGACTTCGATACACGAGATGACATCGGGGCCGTTGCCGCCGTTCATCTTCATGAGTGCGGACGAAATGCGTTCGTATTTCAGCTTGCGTAGCGGTTCGTTTTTGAAGAACGCGGTGTCGTATTGCTCGTCGACCTGCTTGCGTTTGTCGTCTTTGTCGTCGAACATATTCTCGACGTTCCACGAACAGAACAACAATTTTTTGGAAGTATCCGGCTCCGTCTGGTTCGCTACCGCATCGCGTTGGGCATCGCTCGGCCCGAACGCAAAGTACGACAACCCGAGTACAGCCAGCACGCCAAAACCGATAGCAACCCACCGTCGGCGTGGCGAGGAAAAATCGTTGTGAGGCAGTGGGAGATTCATCGAATCCAATCCTGAAGGAACAAGAAAAACCTCCCGCACGGACGCAGCGAAGGAGAGTGCCGTAATTGTATGCGGTCGCGAGGAAATGAGGCGACCGGTGTGGCGTCACCTACGAGCCACCGGGTTCATCCCGGTGGGAGACTCCCACCGGGATGAACCCGGTGGCTCGTAAGCGGTGGGATTTGCGTGAAGGTCACCGATCGGAACTGATTCGCACAGCAAAACATTTCATTTTGCAAAAATAATCGCAAATCGGCTCACCCACACGATTCCCCAAAGTCAAAAAATCGGAGGCGATGCGACGTAAGTCAGAATTCGCGACGTGCGCAAAGTAACCCAATAGTGTCGCGTTCGGTCGATTTTATGTCGCATCCGGTCGATTTTGTGTCGGGTCCGGTCGATTTTTGGTCGCATTCGGTCGCGAAATAACCAGTCGTTTCCACTGATGTGTAATCGAGAGCCTCGACATAACCCGTGATAAAAGTGCGAGATACGGCATAACAGCCGCGTTCAGATCAGCGATTTGCGATCGAAAAGTGGCATTTTGAGACCCAAAAACACCCGAAAAACCGGTTTTGGCGTCTCCGCAATTGTGACTTACGTCGATTAAGAGTGGCGGAAAATCGTCTGGACATTCCCGAATGGCGACGTTATGCACCCGGAACTTACAGGGGGCTACCGATGCGCAATGCGACGACACTATTTGTTGGGTTTTGCGGTCTCGTCGCAGGAGTCTGCGCGACGGCGTTCTATTTTGGCTCGCCGCGAACGGTCGGGGCCGCCAGTAGCGACCGCTACCAAGACTACGTCATGGTCACGGGGGCGGTGTCGATCAACCCGCGGATCCAGACCGATGGCGTTTGGCTGCTCGACTATCGTTCGGGCAAACTGCTGGGCACCGTCATCGACAAGAATTTGGGCAAAATCGTCGGCTGGGCCGAGGTCGATCTCGCCGAGCAGTTCGATGTCAGCCCGAAAGCCGACGTTCACTTCATCATGACCACCGGCTACGTGACGCAAGGGCAAGCGGCGCTGTATATCGCCGAAACGACTTCCGGGAAGTTCGGCATCTACACGATGGGGCCAGGAACAAATGGCGTCGGCGTGTCGATCCGTCGCCACGATATGACGTCGTTCCGGCAGGTTTCCAACAACGCCCAATCGCCAGCGAACACGCCGGTGAATGGCGTCGCCCCGATGGGCTTGCCCACAGGGATTCCCGTGATCGCACCGCAAGCGATTCCCTTGCCGCCCGGCACCGCGAAGTCGAACTAATTCGACGGCCTCACTCTTACCCTATATCGCTATGATCGATGCGCACATCCACGTCGCCCCACCGCAACTTCCCGGAGCCGGGTCGCTGTCGCCGGTATTGCGGCAATCGGTGGGAAGCGTGGCCCAACTCGTTCGCAGCGAAATGGCGATGGCGGGGATTACCCGTGCCTTCGCGATGGGCGAATGGACGATCACGCCAGACGATCCGCTCGGCATCAACCGCACGCTCGAAATCGCCGCACACGTTCCGGGACTTGCCGCCATCGGCGTGATGGACCCGACGAAAGACCTCGCCGACACCGAGCATTTCGCTCGTGTCGAAGCACTCGTACGCAACCGCCGCGTCGTTGGCCTCAAAGGCTACCTCGGCTACCTGCATTTCGCACCGAGTCACCCGACTTATCGCCGATACTACGAGATCGCAGCACAGTTTCAGATACCCGTGACATTCCACACCGGCGACACATATTCGCCTTACGCCAAGCTGAAATACGCGCACCCGCTCGGCATCGATGAAGTCGCGGTCGACCATCCGGAAACGCGATTCATCATCGCGCACATCGGCAACCCGTGGACGATCGACGCGGCCGAAGTCATTTACAAAAACGTCAACGTCTGGGGCGAACTCTCCGGTTTGTTCGTGGGCGAAGCGATCGACTTCGTTACCGAGGAACATCGCGACACGATGGCCGACGTGGCCGAGCGAATTCGCAAAGCGTTCCGCTATGCCGAGCGACCGAATCGCTTCCTTTACGGCAGCGATTGGCCACTCGTTCCGATGCTCGCGTACCGCGAGTTCATCGCCAGCATCTTGCCCGCCGAATCGCACGAACAAGTCTTTAGCGAAAATGCCGCACGGCTGTTCCGGATGCTGTGATCGCAAGTTGCTCAGGAGCGGTCAGATATCGATCGTTCTTTGACAGGATTAACAGGATAATCAGGAGCTAAATTTCAACTCGATTTCTAAATCCAGTTTCATCCTGCAAATCCTATCCAAACTTATTTTAAACGCGACATCACGGCATTCGTTTTGCTCTCTTTCATTTCGTTAGAATGAATCCATCCGCACCCTCAAGAGATTACCACGATGTCGAGAATCGCAATCGTAAGCCTCGCGTTGTTCGCTTTCATCGCAGGGCTTCGTGCCGAGGATCCGAAGCCGACGAAGGAAGCGCAGCAAGCGACCATCGACAAGGCGCTCGCGTATTTGAAGTCGGCGCAGAATGCCGATGGCAGTTGGGGCCAGTCGCCGGGCAAGCTCGGCATCACGGGCGTTGTCGTTACGGGGTTGCTCCAGTGCGGCGTGTCGCCCGACGACGAACCGATCACGAAAGCGTTGAAGTTCATCGAAGGCCTCGTGAACGCGAAGGCGGGGCACATCGCGGGGCCGGACGCCAAAATGAACTTGCACAATTATGTGACGAGCATCAACGTGATGGCACTTGTGGCGGCGAAGCGGGACGACAAATACAAGGCGGTCGTCGGTTCGGCCGCGGAGTTTCTCAAGAAGCTCCAGTGGGATGATGGCGAAGGCAAAACTGAGAAGGACGACTTCTTCGGCGGGGCCGGGTACGACAGTAAATCGCGGCCGGACCTGTCGAATACCGCTTTCTTTTTGGAAGCACTGAAGGCCGCCGGCACACCGGCGAGCGACCCCGCGATGAAACGCGCAATCGTGTTTCTCAGCCGCTGCCAGAACCTCAAGGGTGAGTTCAACGATCAACCGTGGGCGGACAAAATCAACGACGGCAGCTTCATTTACTCACCCGCTGGTGGCGGTTCGACCAAGACCAGCGACGACCCCAAAGCCCCGCTCACCGGCTACGGCAGCATGACTTACGCGGGCATCAAGAGCATGATCTATTGCGGCATCACCAAAGACGATCCGCGAATGAAGGCCGCCATCGGCTGGGTGAAGAAGAACTATACGCTCGATGCGAATCCCGGAATGCCACCGCAGCTGGCGAATCGCGGGCTGTACTACTACTATGTGACATTTGCCAAAACGATGACCGCGCTCGGCGACGACACATTTGAAGACGCGAACGGCGTCAAACACGACTGGCGTGCCGACCTTACGAACGCCGCGATCAAGCGGCAGAAACCCGATGGCAGTTGGACGAACGAAACGGATCGTTGGATGGAAGGCGACCCAAGCCTCGTTACCGGCTACGTGCTGATGGCACTCGGGCAGAGCCGGTCGAAGTAGAATCTTGCTGGCTTCTGGCTGCGTTTCGATCTACAATACACTTATCTGCCAGAACGGGAGCGTAACGCTCCTCCTATTTTCCGTGTGAGAGATACGATGCCATCACTCCACAATCGCCGTGCGTTTTTACAGGTCGGTGCCTGTTCCGCCGCTGGGCTGACATTGCCGACTCTGTTTGCCAACCGAGCGGCGGCGAAGCTACCCACTAAGGGCAAATCGGTCATTCTCGTCAACCTCACGGGCGGGATGAGCCACCTCGATACGCTCGATATGAAGAGAGACGCGCCGACTGAAGTGCGCGGCGAATTTCAGCCGATTGCCACGCGGTTACCGGGCGTACAAGTCTGCGAACACCTGCCGATGTTAGCCGAGCGAATGAATAAATGGGCGCTCGTTCGCACGATGTCGCACCGCGAAAATGGCCACCTTCCCGGCACGCACCGCCTGTTGACGGGAGCCACGATGCCGAACCAACGCGGCTCGGACCTGGACAATATCCTTTCGCGAAATAACTGGCCGTGTTATGCGGCGGGGTTGAACTATCTGCGACCGCGGAACGATGGCATCCCGAACGGCGTGACGTTACCTCGCGCGTTGATCGAAGGCCCTCTCGTGTGGCCGGGCCAACATGCCGGGTTTTTGAAGGCGAGCCACGACCCGATGCTCGTGACGCAAGATCCGAACGCGGATGCGTTCAAGATGGACGCATTCACGCCCGCAACGGGCACCGACTCCGAGCGGATCGACAAACGACGCAGTTTACTCGAACAACTCGCGACGGCACCCGTCGGCGACCCCGCATTTCGCGGCCACCAAGAACGCGCCTTCGAGCTACTTACCTCTGGCCGGGTGGCCGGTGCGTTTCGGCTGGATCGCGAAGCCGTCGCAACGCGGGATCGTTACGGACGAAATTTATTCGGGCAATCGCTGTTGCTCGCGCGGCGTCTCGTTCAGGCCGGTGTGCCGATCATTCAGGCGAATATGGGCACCGTGCAAACGTGGGATACGCACTCGGATAACTGGGGGAAACTGAAGACGCGATTACTGCCCTGGCTCGATCGCGCACTCGCGGCACTCGTCGACGATCTCGAATCCGAAGGGCTGTTGCAAGATACGCTCGTCGTCGCAATTGGCGAGTTCGGTCGCACGCCGAAGGTGTCGTTCTTGCCCGGCGAAAAGACTCCGGGACGCGACCACTGGGCGGGCGTGTACTCCGGGTTGTTTGCTGGTGGCGGTGTCTGTGGCGGGCGGGTGATTGGCAAATCGGACAAGACTGGCTCGTTCCCCGTGACCGACCCGTACACGCCATTCGACCTCGGTGCGACGATCTACCGCACGCTCGGTATCGACCCCGACTCCGAGATTCTGGACGCGACGAATCGCCCTTCGCGAATCAACACGGGCAAGCCGATGGATGTCCTTTTCGAGAATAAGTAACCGATGCTCGGTTGCGAAACCGTACTTCGGCATTCAGATTATCGACCGTGCGACGGACCGTAACACCCGTTCCTCGACGAAGGAGTACAACCAACTGCTTTACAAACTGGACCTGAGCGACCCGCGACTTTCCCGCTCACAACGCTCAACTCGAAACTAACCACTAATGGTTCACCCGCCGCAACCGGGGCCTTCGTTGACGGCTTCGGCCATCACTTTCAGTTGAATCATGCTGCGGTCTTGCTCTTTCTCGAGGTACGCGCGGCCCTTCTTGACGTTGACGTGATCCCACGGTAACCGCTCGCCGATCGGCCGAGTTCGCTGGCTGTAAAAGCCGACGTCGATGTTCAGATCGCGGAACGTGTCCCACCACAATTTCGCGTTGAAACACTCTTTCCAGCCATCCATTCGCGCACCGCGTTTCCACGCCTCGTAGAGTGCGGGTGACACCCGCCTGTCACCGCGAGTGAGGATGCCTTCGAGCAAGCTCGTTTCGATGTCGTGCTGTTTCACCTTGACCGATTTCATGCGGCTCTGGCCGTGCAGATACTGGCCCACCCAGCGGAAGTATTCGCGATCTTGCATCCCGTTCCACTGGTACGGCGTGTGCGGTTTCGGCACGAAATTCGACACGCTCGCGGTGACGTCCTTGTAACTGCCCGTGACTTCCTTGCCGATGCGGCTGATCGTCTCGGCCATTTCGATGATGCCATCGAGATCGGTGGGGCGTTCGCCCGGCAGCCCGCACAGGAAGTACAATTTCACCTTCTGCCAGCCGTTTTTGAACGCTTCGCGGCAGCCGACGTACAGGTCGTCGTTCTTGATCTTCTTGCGAATCTGTTCGCGCATATCGTCCCGAGCAACTTCGGGGGCGAGCGTGAGCCCCGCTTTCCGCACGCCTTGTATGAGTGCCGGCAACGTCCGCAATTGGTGGTTGATTCGCAAACTCGGCAACGACACGTTCACGCCCAAGGGCGTAAACACTTCGTGCATTCGCTTGACAAGTTCCTCGAAGTGCGGGTAATCGCTGCTCGAAAGCGAAAGCAAGCTAATCTCGTTGGTGCCCGTGTTGCGGTAACTTTCGAGGGCCGATTGCACGATGGTTTCGACCGAGCGCATCCGCAGGGGTCGCTTGATCGTGGTGCTTTGGCAGAAGCGGCACTGGTGCGGACAACCGCGCATGATCTCGATGGCGATGCGGTCGTGCGGCGTTTGCACGAACGGCACCACGGGCCGCGTCGGCAGCGGATACGAATCGAAATCCTTGGAAATCACGCAGGAATTAATCTCGACGGGCACATCGCTCCGCGTTCGGTTCACGGCGGCGATGGTTCCGTCGGCGTGGTACTCCGGTTCGTAAAAAACCGGGGCGTAGGCCCAACTCGTTTGCGCGACGATCGTCGCCAACATTTCCAAACGCCGGCGGTACGAGAAGTCACCGTCGCGGATCGCCCGTTCCTTCAGCGTTACCCATTGATCCATGACCCAAGGCAACGATTCCTCGCCGTCGCCGATGATGAACAGATCCACGAACGGTGCGAGTAGTTCCGGGTTTTGGGCTCCCGGCCCGCCCGCGATGACGAGCGGGTGGTCGAGCGTGCGGTCCTCGGAATGAAGCGGGATGCCTCCGAGCGACAGCATCGTAAGGATGTTGGTGTAGCCGACCTCGTATTGCAGGCTGAAGCCGATGAG
>JAYVQG010000090.1:0-34222 GCA_043757025.1 Limnoglobus sp. | reverse complement strand
AAACGGCCGAGTTGGCGGCGAAAGTTTTTGAACTTTCGCAAACGCTACGCAGCCAATGGCTTACCGCCGATTACGCTGCAAAGCGTCGAATCCTCGAAATCGTGTTTTTGAACTGCCGCCTCGAAGACGTAAACCTCGTCCCCACAATGAGAAAGCCCTTCGACGCTATCGCCGAAGGGCTTCTTTTGAAAAATAGTCGGACTGGCGGGATTTGAACCCACGACCTCTTGACCCCCAGTCAAGCGCGCTACCAAACTGCGCTACAGCCCGTTCTAGAGAATCCTATTCGCCGTTTCGGCGGTTTTCGGTTCCGACATACAACAGTTTACTAAGTTAATCCGGGTTTGCTACTCGATTTTACTCGCTCGTCAATAACCGGCCCGCTTCCTCGCATAGCTTTGCCGTTTGCTCGGCGGTTGGCGATTCGGCGATCACGCGCACGACGGGTTCGGTGTTGCTACCACGTACGTGCAACCACCAGTCGGGGCCGTCGATGCGCAGGCCGTCGATGCGATTCACTTTCACGTTGGGCCACGACGATTCGAGTTTCGATAGCGATTCCGCAAGGCGTTCCTTCGTGACCGTGAACTTCGTTTTTAGCATCTCGTATTTCGGCAACGTGGCGACGATCTCGCTGAGCGACTTCTTTTCCTCGGCGATCAAGCTGAGGATGAGTGCCATGCCGATGAACGGATCGCGGACCCAGCCGACGCGCGGATCGATCACGCCGCCGTTGCCTTCGCCGCCGATGACCGCTTGCACGGCGCGCATTTTTTCGACGACGTTCGCTTCCCCGACGGCGGAGCGATGGAACTCGCAACCGGCGAACGTCGCGATGTCTTCGGACATTCGCGATGTCGACATGTTCGCGACAACGGGGCCGCGCTGTTGGCGTAGCCGATACTTCACGGCCAGTGCGAGTGTGATTTCCTCGCTGATGCACGTGCCGGTTTCGTCGATGATCGAGAGCCGATCCGAATCGGGATCGAGGACGAATCCGATGTGCGAACCGGTTTGTTTGACCCACGGTGCGACGTCGGCGAGGTGTGCAGGCGTCGGCTCGGGTTCGTGTGCGAAGATGCCGTTCGCTTCGCAATTATGCTGGACGACTTCGCAACCGAGATCGGTGAGGAGCTTCGCGCCGAGCGGCCCCCCTGCCCCGCCGTTGCCATCGAGGAATACGCGGAACTGGCCGCCCGCCACCGTGGCTACGCTAACGTGTTCGAGAACCATTTCCGCATGTTCGGCCTGTACGTCTGGCGGCACGCCGACGCTGCCCATTTCATTCCACGGCGACAGCCGAAATGCCTGCGTTTCGTATAGTTTTTTGATCTCCAACCCTTTTGCGGCCGGTAGTACGGCACCATCTGCGCCGAACATTTTGAGGCCGTTCCACGGCGACGGATTATGGCTCGCCGTGATCTGAATCGCGCCCGCCGCTTGCAGTTGCCGAACGGCAATCCCGACCGTGGGTGTCGGTGCGATGCCGATGTCTTCGACGCGACAACCCGTGGCAAACAGCCCACCGAGAATCGCGTGCCGGAGCATGTCCCCGCTCGCGCGGCTATCGCGGGCCAGGATGATTTTGCCACCCTTCATATACGTGCCGAGGGCGCAGGCAAACCGCACGGCGGCATCGGGCGTCAGGCTCTCGCCGATGATGCCACGTATCCCAGACACGCTGACGATGAGGTCACTAGTGGGCATGAACCATTTCCAAATATTGTTCGGGCATTCGATAATCGTTCGTTGTATGTAAAACGTCAAAAACCGCAGGTATGCGCCCAATAGCACTCGTTTTCACTTTGTAGCTGGGGTCTGCGATCCCGGAAGGCCAGACAATTGAGGAGAATCTGCCTCCTCTCCGGCCTCGCAGAGGCCAGCTACATCAGAACTAGGCGACCCTACATTTCGGTGCGCAGATTGGCTGACTTCTGATCGCTGATCGCTGATTGCTGCAACCAGGAAATGCGATCGAGTAGCGCATATAACCGCATCGCGCGGAAGGGGTTGAGCATCGCCACGTGTGCGACTTTGCCGGTGAGGTAGGCACGAAAATCGGCGTGTTGGTGGCGGTTTTGCGATGCGGGGCCGTGCCGGATCGCGTTCGTTAGTATCGCTTTTAGCTCGTCGAAATCGCGGCGAGAGACGTTCGGGCGAATGTTCACTACGACGCCCGCAATCTGTTGCCGTACCGATTGTGGCATCACCCGCGATTTCGCGAGGTTGAGTGCGAATCCTTCCTCATCGACGATCTTTGCGACGCCACGCGAGAACTTATCGGACGTTCGCCGGAACTCCTCGCCACCGGAGAACGCGAGGTCGTCGGCGTAGCGGGTGTACGTCGCTTCGACCGATTTGGCCAAGCCGTGTAAACGGCAATCGAGCCGGTACGCGGCGAGGTTCGCGAGTGCGGGCGATGTCGGTGCGCCTTGTGGCAAATGCCGGTCGCAGAATTGCAGCCCTTCAAAGTGATCCGAACCATCTACGGGTGCATTTGGTCGGGCGTCCCAGACATCGCGAGGGAGCCGCGTCGTGCAGAATGCCATCAGGTAATGCGCGATTTCGGGCGGATAGCCTGCGGTGCGGAACACCGCCAGAATCGCGTTCGCGTTCACCGTGGGGAAGAACGCTTTCAGGTCGTATCGAAGCACCACCGCACGGCCCGCGTGAACCTCGGCGAACGTCTTGATCGAGCGGCCCGCACGAAATCCGTGGGCGGCATCGTGTGGCGGAATGCGGTCGAGGATGAGTTGCAGAATCCGTTGCTGAATCGTTTTCAGCATCGATTTCGGAATTTCCAACAACCGCGGTCGCCCCGTCGGTCGGGTCAGCCAATTGTGGTAATAATGTCGAAGTTTCGGGTTCATTTCTCGTTGATTGCGCCCCGCACGATCCGCCAGCCATTCCAGTTGATACTCGTCGATTCGCAACCGATCGATCAACTCGGTCGGGTTGCGAATCGGTGGCACATCCCAAATTACGGCCTTGAAGTGTGGAGCCATCACGGCATGTGGGTAGAACATGCGGACGGCGCGAAAGTCGTCTTCTTCGGTCAGCGCTGCAACGAACTTGCTGTCGGCTTTTGCAAAGTGAATCAGGCGATCCGCGTGCGTTGGATTCGGGAAAGCCGCAATCATCCGGCGAACGTACGGGCGAATGAATCGGTGCGATTTTGCGGTAGCCAACTTGGCGCGTTTCACGCAACCATCTTCGGTCCACGGCCCGGCGAGGAACGCCTGGATCACCTCGATGAACTCGCGTTCGTTCCGGGCGTAGTTCCAAAGATTCATCGTCGGTATCTTCGTCCAGAATGAAATCGCGGTGGGGTGTGTCAACCCGTCTCGTGACGCAAGACGAGGCATGCGTGGTAGCGCATTTGCCGTCTTGCCGCGAACCGTCCAGATAACCTCTAACCCCCGAGGTAACCTCGGAGAGGTGATCGTGCCGTTTCCGGACCGACCACCGATCTTGACCGCAACCCCACCGCGACTGAAATGGTGACGGTTCGCGCACGTCTTGTCAATGGGCAATCGCGTTCCGTTTGTCGCGAAGCGAGCACCTTGGTAGGCTATGCTGAAACTGTAAGGTTCAAAAAAAGACTTTAACCGCCGAGGGCGCTAAGAACGCTGAGATAAGAAATGAATTTGAAACGAAGGTCGAGACTTACTGAGATGACGACGGATTGCTTTTGATTTCTCTGCGGACTCTGCGCACTCCGCGGTTAATAGCTCTATTTTAATGGAGCCACGCTTGACGCGCCGGAATTACTGGATCGTGCTGTTCGCGATTGCGTTGCCGTTCTCGGCGACGTGGTTTGCGTTGCGCGGCGGGGTTCGTGGGCGGATGCCAGACCTCGTTTGGGGGCGGCGTGGCGTGATGCCTGGCGATGTCGTGCGACCTCGTGCGGCGGTCATCATTGCCGATACGCTGTTCGTGGTCGATTTCACCGCTCGCATTCAAAGTTACGACCTCGATGGCCGACATGCCGGTGTCAGTTTCACGACGCCCGATTTCCGCGATGGCCGCCCGAGCGGACTTGGTGTGGATAATGAAGGGAACTTGCTCGTTTGCGATTCGCACTACCATTGCGTACGCACCTACGATGTGGCGGGGAAGCTGCTCCGCACGATTGGCAATTCCGCCCAACTCGGCTACGTCTCCGATTGCGTGCAAGATGAAGCGGGCAATTACTACGTCGCCGAGTTCGGCGTGACCGACCGCATTACGAAACTCGACAACGCGGGCAACGTGCTGAAGCGTTGGGGCGAAACCGGGAATGAAGCGGGGCAGTTTCAGCGGGTGCGTTCGCTGGCGTTCGGGCCGGATGGCAACCTCTACGTGGCCGATGCGTGCAACCACCGTTTGCAAGTATTTAACTTAAATGGCGACTGGCTGCGGACCATCGGCGGGCCGGGCGATGCACCGGGGCAGTTTCACTATCCGTACGATCTCGCGTTCGGGCCGGATAAGATGCTCTACGTCGTCGAACGTGGGAATGCCCGAGTACAGAAGTTTACGCCCGATGGCACGTGGGTCGGTAGCTGGGGAATGCCCGGCCGGGGCGCGGGGCAACTCGCCGACCCGTGGGCGCTCACGGTGGATCGCTTCGGGCGCGTGCATGTGATCGATACCGAAAATCATCGCGTACAACGGATCGCTTTCTAATCGAACGCTGAGTATTCGCAATGCGCCCAATCGATTTCATCGCGATTCACTGGCTTGCCATCGCGACGATTCTCGTTGTGGTGCTGGTTCGTGTCCTATCGTTCAAACCGCGTGAAATTGGCTACGCTATCGGGTTGTTCGCCCTCGGCGGTATCGCACTGACGGGTTTGCGACCGGCGACGCCACTCGGTGCGGTGGACATCCCCGCCACGCTTTCCGTCGGTGCCGCATTCGCGTTGGTGCTCGCAGCTATCACGTTAATTATCAGTCAAAATTGGTCGTATCGCGTAGCGATTGCAATCGCCGTCTGCGGGTGTCTCGGTCTTGGCGGACTCTTTGAAGCCTCTCTCGGTGCGATGATTGCGGAACAAACTCGGAACGTCTGGAACGTGCGATTCGTCCGCCCGTGGTGGCTGGTGTTGCTCGCGCTACTTCCCGTTGTCGTGTACCTCGCACGGCAAAGTTTGTCCGGTTTAGGATCGGCGCGGAAATGGGCGGCAATCGGCATTCGCTGTGCCGTCGTCGCACTCTTAGTACTCGCGTTGGCCGAACCGCGACTGCAACAAATCGGCGACCACCTCACCGTGCTTTACGTCATCGATCGTTCGTACAGCGTGCCGCAAGACGTGGATCCGAACGCGAAGGCGAGCGAACAGACGGATCGCCGTTGGCTCAGCATTCAGAAATTCGTCGATCAATCGGTGCGGCTACGCGGGGTGAATCGTCGCGAAGATCGCGCTGGTGTCATCCTCTTCGGCAAGCGGCCACGCCTCGCGCTGCCACCCGCACGGCTACGCGATCTACCGATCGACGACCGCATGGCAGGCCCGATCGATGGCCAGTATACCGACATCGCGGCCGCGCTGAAGCTCGCGCTCGCATCGTTCCCCGAAGGCACCTCGAAGCGAATCGTGCTCGTCAGCGATGGCAACGAGAACCTCGGAAACGCTGAAGAACAAGCCGCAATCGCGAAACAAAACGGCGTGCAGATCGACGCGCTCGCACTCGCGCCCGGCTTTCAAAATGAAAACGAAGTTCTCGTACAAGCCGTCGAAGCCCCACCGATTACGGCGACGGGCAACCGGTTGCCCGTGCGCGTACTCGTGCGAAATGCGAACCCGAATCGCGTGGTGATCGGCCTGCTCGAACTCGTCCGCGTCGGCATTGCCGACGATGGCAGCGAGAAAACCGAGATCGTTCCGATCGATGCGGAGTCGGTGCAAGTGATCGACGCACCCGCCGGAAAAGCGGCGAAGGTCGAACTGAAACCGGGGCTAAACGCTTTCCGTTTTCGCGACAAACCGGCTGGCAAAGAGGAATCGTCGTTCTCGTATCGTGCGACATTTTCGCCGATCCAATCGGGCATTCCGAGCGAAGGCGGTCGCCTGACCGATGTTGTCGTCGGTGTCCCCGGCGACCGCGTCGCCAACAATCGCGCGGTCGCGGCGGTGGTGTCGCGCGGGCAGCGCCGCGTGCTGTTTATCGACGAGCCGCTCGATGGCGTGTCACCGCATAGTCACCTGATACGCACTTTGAAATCCGCCGATATCCGCGTCGACCCAGTGAGTATCTCGCGGCTGCCCGCCGAGAAATCGGACTTCGCGCTGTTCCTCAGCAACTTCGATTGCATCGTCCTTGCAAACGTGCCTGCGGAGTCGTTTAGTGCGGACCAGATGGAATCGATTCGCTCGGCAGTTCACGATCAGGGTTGCGGGTTCATCATGGTCGGCGGGCCGGATTCGTACGGCCCCGGTGGCTATCAGGGCACGCCGATCGAGGCGGCACTCCCCGTCGATTGCGAGATCAAATCGATTCAGGCGGCCGGTCGCGGCGGCCTCGTTCTCATCATGCACGCCTCCGAAATGGCCGACGGCAACAAGTGGCAAAAGGACATCGCACGCCTCGCGATCAACCGGCTGAACCCGCAAGATATGGTCGGCCTCATGCAGTACGGCTTCGGTGGCAACGGCGTCAGTTGGGTGATTCCGTTTCAGGAAATCGGCACCAGGAAAGGCGATCTCCTCGGCAAAATCGACGGCATGACGCCCGGCGATATGCCCGACTTCGACCCGTTCCTGACGAGCGCCGTCGACACGCTGATTACCCCCGAATACGCACTTGCGGTCAAGCACACGATCCTCATCAGCGATGGCGACCCTGCATACGGGCCGAACGGAATTGCCGCCGTCAAGCTCATGGCCGACAACGGGGTGACATGCACCACCGTCGGCGTGGCCACGCATAGCGCCGCGCTGAGTTCGCGAATGAAAGGCATCGCGCTCGGCACGCGCGACGGTCGCGGTCAACCGGGTAGTTATTACGAACCGAAAAACCCCGACGAACTCCCGTCAATTTACATCAAAGAGAGCCGCCGGATCAGCCAGTCGTTCATCTACGACAAACCGTTCGCCCCGCAGTTGCGGCTACGCGGCGGGTTGGCCGAAGGCTTCTCCGATCCGCTGCCGACACTGCGAGGATTCGTGCGGACGACGATCAAAAATTCGCCGCTAGTTCAAATGCGAATCGAAGGCCCCGCGATCAACGAAGATCTTCGTTTTCCCGTGCTCGCAACGGGGCAATACGGCCTCGGGAAATCGGTCGCGTTCACTTCGGACGCCCGCACGCAACCGGCGGGTGGCGTCGTCGGGTGGGATAAAGATTGGGTGCAATCGGACCTCTATAAAAAGTTCTGGGAGCAGACCGTCAACTGGGCGATGCGGGCCGCTGAGAAGGGCCGCATGACGATCGCCACCGAGTACAAAGATGGCCGCGTTCGCGTGATCGTCGATGCCCGCGACGAGAAAGATCGCCCCGTGAATGGCCTCGATTTGAAGGCGAAAGTCGGGCTGCCGAAACAATTGGCCGCCGGAGAGAAAGTCCCCGAACTGTCGTTCCGCCGCAAAGGGCCGGGCCAGTACGAAGCCGAGTTTTCCGCCGAGGAAGCGGGTACGTACTTCGTTCGCGTCGAAGGGTATCAAGCGGGTAGCGGTGGCAAAGCGGGTACGCTGTTCGACGCTTCGCGGGCCGGTGTCACGGTGCCGTATTCGCCCGAATATGCCGACCTCGAAAGCAACACGAACCTCATGAAACGCCTCGCCGAAGCCACGGGCGGGAACTTCTACACCGACGACCCGAAGGAACTCGAAACGCTTGCCGCAGCAGGAACATTGTTCCGCGAAGCACCGAAAGTCGCACGATCGTTGTTGCCATTTTGGTTCTGGCTCGTCTTCGCGGCAGGGTTACTTTTGCTGTTCGATGTCGGCATCCGCCGCGTCGCGATCGAGTGGACCGAGGTGCAGAATTCCGCCACCCGAACGTGGTCGAAATTGCGGCAAAAATCCGCCACCGATACGGGCACCACGCAACTCGACAAGCTGAGCAAACGGAAGCTGGAAGTCGACGAGAAGATCGAGAAACAACGCGCCGAACGCCGCTTCGATCCGACGGCATCGCCCACCGCAACGGTCGCACCCGAAGGGGCCGACGCTTACACGAACGAAGGCGCAAAACCCGCACTCCCGGCACCGCCGTTACGCGAAAAAGAAGCGAAGAAGACTGAGGACGAAGACTTCTTCAGCCGGATGAATAAGGCGAAGAAACGTGCCGACTTCAACAAAGACGATCCGACTACGTAATCTTGTAGCTGGGGTCTGTGACCCCGGTTCTGAATAAACCGGCCTCACAGAGGCCAGCTACACAAGAACCGGCCTCACAGAGGCCAGCTACACAAGAACCGGCCTCACGCTTGTAGCTGGGGTCTGTGACCCCGGTTCTGAATAAACCGGCCTCACAGAGGCCAGCTACAAAACCGGCCTCACAGAGGCCAGCTACAGAACCCTTGGAGCCAGCCACCCGATGATTGCTGCGACCGCACCGATGCCCGAACGGGCCGCCGAGTTCCGTAAGCGTTTTGCCGTACTCGAAGCCGAGATCGGCAAGGTGATCGTCGGGCAACCCGAGATCGTTCGCGGCGTGCTCACGTGCCTGTTCGTCGGCGGGCACACGCTGCTCGAAGGCGTGCCGGGCCTCGGCAAAACGCTACTCGTTCGCACACTAGCAAACGCGCTCGATCTGAAATTTTCCCGCGTACAATTTACGCCGGACCTGATGCCTTCGGACATCATCGGCACCAACATCATCAGCGAATCGTCGGAAGGCAAACGCGAGTTCCGCTTTCAGTCGGGGCCGTTGTTCGCGCAAATTGTCCTTGCGGACGAGATCAACCGCGCGACGCCGAAAACGCAATCGGCACTCCTCGAAGCAATGCAAGAACATTCGGTGACCATCGGTGGCACCACGCACAAACTCGAAGAACCATTCTTCGTGCTCGCCACGCAAAACCCGATCGAGCAAGAAGGTACTTACCCCTTACCGGAGGCCCAACTCGACCGCTTCTTCTTTAAGTTGACCGTGCCATTCACGACCCGCGAAGAGTTGAACGCGATCCTGAATCGCACGACGCGAAACGAGTCGCCGAAGGCTGAGAAAGTGATGGATGCCGCCGAAATTCAAACGTGGCAGCAACTCGTACGCGAAGTGATCGTCGCCGCGGCGGTGCAAGATTACGCGATTCGCTTGCTGCTGGCGACGCACCCGAATAACGAGTACGCCACCGCCGACACGAACCGTTTCTTACGTGCCGGTGGCAGCCCACGCGGTGCCCAAACGCTGATCCTTGCCTCGAAACTTCGCGCTCTCCTCGAAGGCCGTTTCAACGTCAGCTTCGAGGATGTGCGGAAAGTCTACCTCCCCGCAATGCGACACCGCATCTTGTTGAACTTTGAAGCCCAAGCCGAAAACGTCAGCCCCGATGCCGTGCTGGCATCGATCTTGAACGAAGTGAAAGAGGCGTAACTATTTCTTCGGCAGTGGTAGTTTCGCTCCTGGCGTGCCGACCAAGGCATTTGTCGCGGGTTGTTCGATCGTCAACCGGAAGCCTTGCGCTTCTTCCATCTCGATGGCGGCATCCATGCCGGCGAGTGAAACTTGAATGTTGCCGCGAACGCGGAAGGTTTCTTCGGCGGCTGCCGTGCGATTCGTGGTGGGGTCGTACAGAATTGCACCGCCCGCGAGGATCGTTTGAAACGCGGCCTTCTGTATGCGAAACGGCAAGTCGCGGTCGGCCCCGAGTGCGGGCGGCTTGTAATAAATCTCGTGCCGGTAGTCGATTCGTTCGAGGTTCGTTTGCTTCGGTTGTTTGCCCGCCGCGAGGTACACCGTCTTTCCGTTCCAACTGCCGAGTGCGCCCCAATCGTGCGAAACAGGCTTGTTCCAAGTCTGTTTTGCTTTCAACGGTTTCTCCGCGTAGAAGAACGTCAGCCCAGCCAGTTCCTTCCAAGCATCGGCATCGAGCAACGACCACAACCGTAGCGACTGGCCCATCGCCGCATTTTTGCCCGCCGCCACGAGGATTGGATCTTTCAAACCTTTCAGTTCCGTCACTTCATGATTTCGCGAAAATGTCAGTTCAAACTTCGTGCCCTGGGTTTTTACGAGCGCCTCGATCAACGTCGGTTTCGAGTCTACATCGCCATCGAGCCAGATTGCTTTCCCGATCGTTTGCTCTGCGACATACGAGCCATCGGCGTTTACTTTCGAGATGACAATCTTTGAACGGAACGCATATCGCGCCGCTTGGCTGAACTCCGCACCGACGAATCGGAAGTCCGATTTCCGGCTAAACACGACTTCCTGATTGAAAGTATCGCCGACTTTGAAACGGGAATCGATGTCCGCTTGCAACACGCCGACACGTGGCATCGGTGGCGGCGTGACAGCAACGACTGGCGGAGCCATCGCTTCGACAGTCCGCGGTGCCGGGGCCATCTCCGCCACGATTAACAACGGGACGACCTGCGGAACTTTCGGTGCGATAGTCGGTGTTGCGATTGTCGGCGCGACCGACGCAACAACGGGTGAAGGCGTCGTTTTCCGGAACGCGAAACTCGATCCGATCGCCGTGCCGATCACTCCGACTGCAATCGCGGCGGCCCAAATCGCACGACGGTCTTTCGGCACGGCGGCCATCACGACGGTACGCCCACAATCGGGGCAATCGACGGCACCATCCGTCACGGAAGACGCAAGAAGTCGCCGACCGCATGGGCAAGTAAAGTACGCGGACATCGGCGTTTCTCCGGTAGGTGACAATGGATTCTGATGCGGCTTTGGTAGTTTAGGCCGAGTTGCGCGGCTGTGACTCCTTTAATGCAGGAAGTGACCATACTACCCTAAGAAAGCGTCCGACACGCACCACATTCGCGACCCGTCTATCCGATACCGAAGGCAGGATCGGTTCAACTCCCCACAAGCGGTTTTGAACTGCAAACATTACCGATCTTGCATCTAAACCTCGTTATATCGTCCGAGTATGGAGTGAATGGAGTCATGAGTAAGTGGAACCGTTGGATTCCGCGCGCTGTCATCGCCGCTGCGGTGCTTGCTGGAGGTGAACGAGTATCGGCACAATCGCAGAACGCGGTAACGGGCGCACCCGTCGAAACGCTCGACGGAAAGTTGATATTGCCGGAAACGGTGGTCGCAACCCCAGCAGCAACAGCACCCGTTGCGGCGGTTCCGACACCGACGGTCACCGTTGCGGAACCGGCTGCGATTCTCGCTGCGGGCGGTTGCCCATCGTGTGGCGACAGTGGTTGCGCGACCTGCCAGCCGTTCAATTTCAAGAAAGTGCCACCGAACCGTCCGGGACCGCGTCCGGGACCGTTTCCGATTCCGCCGAGTGGAAAAGGCGCGTACACATTGTTGACGGAGTTGCGGGGCGGCCAAACTGATGGCCCGCCGAAATCGGGATATGTCCCGTTCGGATTGATGGGGCCATCGTTCTTCGACTCGGACTTCCGCTACCTCGAAGACCCGAAGACGCCGCCGAAAGATCTCTCCGATCGCATGAAGCGAATGAAAATCGGCGACGACTGGATGCTATCGCTGGGCGGTTCGGCATGGTCGCGGTACATGAATGAATACAACAGTCGTCTCACACAACGCGACAACGTCTATCAACTGTCGCGCGCCAGAATCTATTCCGATTTATGGTACCAAGATAAACTGCGATTCTATATTGAAGGCATCGCGTCGTACACGCAAAACCAAGATCTGCCACCGCTCGCGATCGACGAATCGGGGCCCGATTTCCTGAACTTGTTCATCGATGCGAAAGTCGCGGAAGTCGGCGGCAATCCGGTATACCTTCGCATCGGTCGTCAGGAAATTTCGCTCGGTTCGCAACGGTTGGTCTCGAGCCTCGATTGGGCCAACACGCGACGGACATTCCAGGGCTTTCGCCTGATGCAAACGACCGAGAAATGGGATACGGATTTGTTCTGGGTCCAACCGGTGATTCCGAACGCGAACAAGCTCGATAGCGGCGATAACAACGTGAACTTTGCGGGTGCGTGGGCGACCTACAAGCCGAAAAAGGGCACGACTGTCGACATGTATTACTTGATGCTCGACAATACGAACCGTGTGACGCAACAGGGGATTTCTCGTCAACCTTCGACCGTCCACACGATCGGCGGTCGCTACGCCGGCGACACGAACGGCGAGTTCTTGTGGGACTTCGAGGCCGCGTTGCAACTCGGTCGCCAAGGCAAACAAGACATCGTGGCCGGGATGGTTACGACGGGCCTCGGGTATCACTCGAAAACGCTACCGTGGAACCCGACGTTATGGGCGTACTACGACTACGCCAGCGGCGACGATAACCCCAACAGCGGGCGATATAATACCTTCAACCAACTCTTCCCGTTCGGCCACTATTACCTCGGCTGGGTGGACTTGGTCGGTCGCCAGAACATTCACGATGTGAACTTCCATTTGTACGTGTATCCGGCTAAGTGGTTGACGTGTTGGGTGCAGGTCCACAACTTCTGGTTGGATAGTGGCCGCGACGCACTCTACAACGCGGGTGGGAATGCCATACGCCGCGATGCAACGGGCCGGGCGGGGACGTTCGTCGGTAACGAAATCGACCTCGTGACGAACTTCCACCTGACGCCCCGTTCGGACTTCCTCATGGGCTACTCGCACCTGTTCGGCGGCGGGTTCCTCCGGAACACATCCGGGCCAAACGCCGCATCGAACAGCAGCCTGTTCTACATGCAGTACGGCGTACGTTGGTAAAATCGTGCGGTGTCGAATCGAGCCTTGCGACCTTCCGTAAAGTGGAAGTCGCAAGGTGTTTTCATTTCTGGCATCGACTGTTACGACAACCGCTTCAATAGAAACGTCGTATACGCTTCCTTTACAGGCAACTCTATGTCGTGTTGGATTCGCCTGCGTAGGGCGGGCACTTTCTCGCCCGTGATCGGGTTCTCGGCCATGCGTTCGTATTGCTCCCAGTACGAGCCGGTGCCGCGCTTTTGCCACGATGGCAAGTCGTTGAAATTGATGCCGCTCTGAAAGAGCAATTCGTTCTTTTCCGCGACCGACAACCCTTGCATCGCGGCCGTTGCTTCGGCAACGGTTTGCCCCTTCTTGCGAAGTTGCCAATAGCTGTGAGCGTTCAAGGAATTGCGGTGCGCATCTTCGTTACGCCAACGGAAATAGTCGGCGACGTGCCCTACGGATGGCAGTTGCGAGATGCGACAATCGAACACACCCATCGACCCCAACAACAATGAAAACTTCGCACTCGCTTCGCCGGAAAGTATCGATTGCAGCTTGCGGAGTTTCCGTCCGAAACTGGTCTCTTCGAGCGCGAACAATAGCGAGATCTCATCGCTTTGCGTGTAGCCATAGACCACATCGAAGCCGCACGCGGACATCAGGTATTCGACGGTGGCCAGCATCATGTCGCGAAATCGCACATCGAAAGGGGCTTCAAAAGAATGCGTTTCTTTCGTCAATCGCGTGAAACCACGGCCATCGAGGCGGGCGACCATGTACAACCCCGGCAGCACGCAATGATCGTGCGCCGTCTCGAACACCCGCATTTTTGCGTCGAGTTCATCGAATTTCATCGCTCCACTCCTCGACGATAAACGTGTTGGCGTTGCCGATTTTCACGTAGTACATCTCGTCGAACCCCTCGTCTTTCGCGGGGAATTCCATGCGCCCCGCCGTACCGAGGATGGCCTCTACCGGCACGTACTGCTTATGCGGTCGCTGATCGTTCCGCTTCTTGCAATCCTCGACGATCGATTGCAAATAATAGCAAATCACTCGAAAACCAGCCTCTTTTGCCGCCTCGATGTAAACGAGGCGGTTGGCTCGCGTCGGGTTCGTGTTGTCGACGACGAATCGCTGTTTCGCTTCGATGCAGACATCGACGAACCGCTTCTCGCGTCTTCGGGTCTTGAGCATGTCCAGGTTTACCCGCATGTGCGTCGTAAAAAAACACTCCTTGTAGAACGTCGATTTGCCCGCCGCCGGAATGCCAACGAAGATCACGGCTTCCATACTGTCATTCCTCATCCGATAGAGATTGAGCAGAACACCGTCGAATTGCTTCATCGAATCGAGTATCGCACGAATCGATTCCCTGCTTGATTCGCAACAAGGTTGGTAGCAACTGCGGCGAAGCGATCGCTTCCGCTGCATCGCTTGCAAAGTGCGGATATCTAGCGGTTTCCCAAGCTAGCAGTTCTTGATTGATAGGTTCGATCACGCGATCATCGTGCCGACTGGCAAGTCCTACCAACGCTTCGCCACGGACGACTTCGGATTGATCGCCGGTGCCGTGAAAAAGAGTGTTGCGGATTTCCGGTGTATCGACTTCACATTGCGAACCGAGTGCGAACATCGCCCAATCTCGGACCGATTCTTCCTGATCCCTTGTGAGTGAAATCAGCGTTTCGATAGCCAAGTCGTCCGTGAACCCTCCCAGTGCGTACGCGACTGCGTATCGCACTTCCATGCTCGAATGGCTTGCCAGATTGCATATTGACGGAATTGACCGTGGCTCGTGAATGTGCCCCAACGCGATGCAAGCGGCGTCCAGAACATCCGTGTCTTGGTCTGGTTGAATGAGCGTGAGGAGGATGTCCACAGATTTGTCGGGGAACGAGTGTTCGGGAACTCCCAATTGCCCCAGGATGTTCGCGCCGAGCGTTTGTTCAGAAGCACAACTGCTAATGCAAAGTGAACGTGCGGCATCGAACACCTCTTGCGTCCCGCGAAGATGCAAAATTGACACGACAGTCCACGCGGCGTTTTCGTCCTGTTCGCTCAGCGCGAGCGATACGAGTTCTTCCACCGAACGCGGATCGTTCTGAGCCGCCCGAATCCTATCTGCTAAATTTGCGTCGCAATCCGTCTCCACAATTCATGACTCCATATCTGTTTGCGATCCATCGCAGACCATTTCGTTTCGTCATACGGAATCCGTTCTCGATAAGATGATCGAACGCGGGAACGGGTTCGGCGTATGGTCACATGGAGTTGCGGAAATGATACGAATTGGCATTGTCGGTCTAGGCTTCATGGGCCGGATTCATTACCTCGCGGGGTTGCGGTTGCGGGGGGCGAAGGTGGTTGCGATTTGTAGCCGCGATGCGAAAAAACTCGCCGGCGATTGGACCGCCACACGTGGGAACTTCGGACCCGAACCGGGGCACGTCGATCTCACGGGCGTTCGGACTTACGAATCGCTGGATGCGATGTTGGCCGACCCGAATATCGACCTCATCGATATCTGCAACACGACCGACCAACATCCGGCGACGGCGATTGCGGCGTTAAAAGCGGGCAAGCACGTGCTTGTGGAGAAGGCGATTTCGCTGCTCCCCGAACAAGCCGATGCGATGTTGGCGGCGGCGAAAGCTGCGGGAAAGATGCTGATGGTCGCGCACGTGTTGCCGTTCTTTCCCGAGTTCGCGTTCGCCGCCGAGACGATCCGAAGTGGAAAGTATGGCAAGCTGTTGGGTGCGCATTTCAAGCGGATCATCGCGAAGCCGAACTGGTCGGCGGAGATCGGCGATTCGTCGAAGACCGGTGGCCCCGCGATCGATTTGCACGTCCACGACACGCACTTTATCGGCCTCGTTTGCGGCGTGCCGCGTGCGGTATTTTCGACCGGTGTCGTCGAACCGAATGGGTCCGTCAGTTACCTGACGACGCAGTACCTCTATGGCCCCGGTGGGCCATCGGTGACGTGCTCGAGCGGGGCACTGTCGATGCCCGGCCGGCCATTCGCGCACGGCTTTGAAATCTATCTCGAACGGGCGACATTGCTCTACGATTCGGGCGGTGTCGCACTCACGCTCCTCACCGCCGATGGCCAATCCGAAGCGCCGCAACTCGACGGTGGCGGCGACCCGATCTCGGCGTTCACCTCAGAAATTCAGGCGGCCGTGGACAGCGTCAGCAGTGGTCGCGAGTCCGACTTACTGAGCGGGAAACTCGCCCGCGATGCGCTCGTCATGTGCTATCGCGAATGCGAATCGGTGAAAACCGGTCGCGAAGTCGCGATTTGAAACTGCCTAAATTACCCCGCCTGCGCGACCGGAAATTTCAGAACAATCTGATGCGTCCGGCGCGATGGTAGTTTGGATCGATTCACCCGATTTGCGCAATCTTGCCGATTATTAGAAGGGAGCGAAGAGACGCGGTTTAGAGGGTTTTACGATGGACCGAAGTTCGTGCTTACTCGCAATCGCATCGCTGGTTCTCGGCTTCAGCGGCTGTACGAGTTGCCACCATCAAGCGATTCGGCCCGTGATCGAGCCACTGCAAAATACCGCACTGTGCGGCGAGCAACGCTCGCAAGTCTACACGTTTTTGGTCAATGGGAACGACCCGCTAATCTTGGCGGAATTACACCAACTTCGCGGAAAACTCAACGAGTATGGCTTCACAAAAATCTACAGTGGCGAGCTGTTACACGGTGCGTTGTTCGAGAAGGAAATTCGTCGACTGCATCGCGAAGAAGTGAATCCGAAGATCGTGCTCGTCGGTTACAGTTTCGGAGCGGGGATCGTCGATGGTATCGCGGACCGGCTTTCTGCGGATGGCCTGCCCGTCGATGTATTGGTACAACTCGCACCCGTGTATTTGCCGACGACGCAGTTGAACCCGAACGATTTCCAAGTCGGTCGGCGAGTGGTGCTGAATCCGAACGGTTTTCTCGCCGGGTTGTCGCCTCGCGAATCGGGCACGATTCAAGTACCCGGTTCCGGTCACTTCTCGTTGCCGATGAACCCGGTCACGATTACGACGATGGCCGAGTTATTGAACGAGATTGCCAGCACGATTCCAATTGGGGAACTGGCGGGGCCGAGTCTGCCGATCAACGACGACCCCGCGCCGTTGCCGGGACAATTGCCGATCGGCCCGCAAAATCTCGCACCGCAAGGCGAGTGGGTTCGCAAGCCAACGCCTTCACTGATTCCCGTGCAACCGATCCCGCCGAACGCCACGCGCGTGCCGCAAGGGACGCTGACCGTGCAGCCAAAACCATGAGAGTATTTGCGAAGTTCGTATGCTTATGGAATGAAACTGAAACAATCGCCGGAAGATTTCTCCGTCGAAGAACTGACCGATGTCGTGCCACAGCCATCGGGCGCGTTCGCGCTTTACCGTTTGGCGAAGTCGGGTTGGACGACGCCCGATGCCATTTCGATCATCCGTCAGCGGTGGCATATATCGCCGCAGCGGATCAGCTTCGGCGGGCTGAAAGATCGCCATGCGAACACGACGCAATTTATCACGATTGAAAATGGCCCGAAGAAAAACCTCGAACACCAACGGATGCTGGTGACGTTTCTCGGCCACGCGCACGAGCCGTTCACGTCGGATCAGATCCGCGACAATCGCTTTGCGATCACCGTCCGCGAGCTTTCCGCCACCGCCGTCAAAGCGATGGAATTCACGATCAAGGAAGTCCGTACCGTCGGCTTGCCGAACTACTTCGACGACCAACGCTTCGGTTCGGTCATCCACGGCACGACGTTCCTCGCGATGGAAATGATGCACGCTCGCTTCGAGTCCGCATTGCGGCTCGCGTTGACGGCTCCTTACGAGTTCGACCGTGCGAGCCAGAAGCGCGAAAAGTCGATGCTGAACCGCCACTGGGGCGACTGGCAGGCGTGCCGTCAGCAGTGCGGCAAGGGAAGTTCGCGGTACGCGATCGATCACTTGTGCGCGAACCCGACCGACTTTCGCGGTGCGATCGAACGGCTGAATATGGAACTGCAAGGGCTGTATTTGGCCGCGTATCAGAGCCACGTCTGGAACCGCACGTTGGCCAAATGGATCGAAGACCAGACGCCCGCCAAGGATCGCGTCGACATCGAAACGCGGCTCGGCTCATTGCCCGTTCCGCGAACGAAAATCGATTGGGACGATCTCGTATTGCCCCTACCATCGGCACGCTGGAAACCCGAACCCGATTCGCCGTGGTTGCCGTACGTCGAGGGCGTGCTGGCCGAAGATGGCCTGACGCTGGCAACGATGAAAGTACCCGGAATGCACAAGCCGTTCTTCTCGAAAGGCGACCGCCCCGTCTGCCTGAAGCCCAAAGAAATCACGATGGAACACGACGTCGACGATCAACACCTGGGCCTGCGGAAAGCGATACTTCACTTCGATCTCATTCGCGGCAGTTACGCAACGATGGTCGTCAAACGCCTGAGTTTGCGAACGAAGCATTAAATGCGAAAGAAATGCCATCGGCGATTGCCGCGCGATGGCTCGCTTTCTAGAATCTGCTTTCTAAGCGGAACGTCTCGACTTCGCGGCAATGCCTGCGCGGTTTGGAGTATCCCCGTCGTGCTCGCCGAGTGCGACGACGAGTGTCGGGGGGTCCACAAGTCGTGCAGTCTTCGGACTGGACGCCCCTCCCCACGGAGAACGGAACCATGGCCAAGAAGAACAAGACGAACAAGAGCGTCCTGAAGCGGCTCAAACGCACCGCTTCCGGGAAACTGAAGCACGCCCAATGCGGTAAGCGGCACTTGAATGCCCACTTCAACGGCAAGAAACGCCGTCAACTCCGCGGAACCGTCGTCACGTCGGGGCCGCTGGTGAAGAAGTACCTGATCGCAATGGGCCAGTACTAAAGTCCGCTCTACATTCATCGATACATCATCTTCTTGAGGGTTGTCCATGGTCCGCGCAGGTAGTGGTAAGACATTAGCAGCACGTCGCAAACGTACGCGGAAGCTCACGAAAGGCTTCCGTCTCAGTCGGCATAACCTATATCGCCAAGCGATCACGACGCTGATCCGGGCACGCGCCTTCGCCTTCCGCGACCGTCGCGCCAAAAAGCGTTCGTTCCGTCGCCTCTGGATTATCCGCGTCAATGCCGCCTGTCGGATGCGCGGCCTGAGCTACAGCGAATTCATCCACGGTCTACAGTTGTCGACGATTATGCTCGACCGCAAGGCGATGTCCGAAATCGCGATTCACGACCCAGCCACGTTCGATAAGTTGGTAGAAATCGTGAAGACTCACCTCAAAAAAGACTGATAGCCCAAGACGCACGAACCGGTTGCGAAGTACTATGTGAAACAGTCTTCATGGTACGAACGGAACCGGAGTTGCGATGGCTACCCAAGTCGAACTTCTCGCCAAGATCGAATCGTTTGAAATTGACGGGCCCGATGCTCCCGCCCTGACATTCGCTGCCCGTTTGGCACGCGAACAGGGTTGGACCGTTGCATTTGCCCGGCGTGCGATCCACGAATACCAGCGATTCGTTTACCTCGCGCTCACCGCAGATCATATCGCGTGCCCGTCCGAGCAAGTCGATGCCGTCTGGCACCAACATTTAACGTATACGCGGTCGTACTGGAAACGCTTCTGCGGCGAAGTCCTCGGTCGGCCGCTGCATCACGAACCGACGCGTGGCGGACCTGACGAACGCGAAAAACACCACGCCCTTTACGAAGCGACGCTCGAAAGTTACCGCAACGCCTTCGGCGAAGAACCACCTGCGGACCTCTGGCCGACGAGCATTGTGCGGTTCGGCGAAGACCTTCGCCACACGGTCGTGAACGTCGAGCAGAACTGGGTGATCCCAAAGGCGTGGGTACGTCGCGCGGCGTTGACCACGGCGGCCGCGTTTGCGTTCGGCTTCGCCGCGATCGGTTGCGGAAACGGGCTAAATCCGTTCGCCCTCGTCGGTGCCGAATACCTCGTGTTCTTGGTGCCGCTCCTGATCGCCGCATTCATCGTCGGGTTGATCGTTCGCCGTGCGAAGTTGGGCCGCGGATTGGAATCGGACGAGCCATTGCCAGAACTGAACTGGCAAGAGACCGCGTACCTTGCGGGTGGGTTGCGTCGGCTCACAACGGCGACAATCGCGAGGCTCATCGAAACTGGCTTGGCAAAAGTTTCGACCGATGAAACTACCATCGAGCCGACGGGTATCGTGCCCGGAAATCTTTCGCCGATCGAACGCCAGATTCTCAAGACACTGCCTTTGAAAAAGAGCGAGACGAAGGAACTGGCCACGCTCGTGAAGAATGAAGATAGCGAGGTCGCAAGGAAACTCGAAGAGGATGGCTACACTTTCACATCGAGCCGAGCGAGTGGGATCAGTTCTCTGTCCGCGATGCCGCTAATCAGCGTTTGGATTCTCTTCGGGCTATCGCGACTCGGTCTCGGTTTATTGAACGATAAACCGGTCGGTTATTTGTTCATCATTCTCGCGCTCGGTGTGGTGGGGACTGTGGTTCTCGCTGCATCGCGACCGCTCCGCACCCGCAAGGGTAAACAGCTACTGAAGTCGATTCAGTCGCAGCACCAGTCGCTCAAAAAAGCCCCCAAGGGCACGAATCTCGAACAGGCCGCGCTCGCGGTGGCAATTTTCGGCACGGCAGCGCTGGCCGGTACGCAACTCGAAGCCTTGAAGCGATGGTACCCAGCGGGCACATCTGGCGAAGCCGGTTGGAGCGGCGGTTGCGGGGCGGGGTGCGGCGGCGGTTGTGGTGGGGGTGGGGGTTGCGGCGGATGTAGCTGATTCCTGAAGGACTTTGAGCGGCTTACAATCCACACGAAGGTGATCGGTCAAAAAGCGAAACGCGATCTGACGTATGTCCTATTGGCACGGTTCAAATTCAGGTCGCAGTTTGCAGAAAAGGACCCCCGAAACTTAGATTCCGGCGTGGTTCCAGACGACCGAAATCGGACGTAAGTCGTTGGTGTGTTAGGTTGATTCCGAAATTCGGGCGTGAGTCCAGGGATGGGTGGGTGGGTAAGTGGTGGAATCATTCCCTGCTACCCAAAATCGCCGCAATTGAAACCAGGCCCCGTAAACGGTTGCGGAAACCATTCACTTTAAGAGAATTGTCACAGTGTTGGTTTGTCTCCGAGACGATAGAAACCGGACTTTAGATGTTCGACTCGCTGATAAGCAGAGTCGAGGTTCAACGTCGTCTCGGCTCCGCCCAGAATGAGCAAGCCATCGGGGCGTAGCACCTTCGACGCGCGGCGAAGGATCGCCTTCTTCGTTTCGATATCGAAGTAGATCATCGCGTTGCGAATCAGGATGATGTCCCACATCGGCATTGGAGGCCACGTCTGCGCGAGGTTGATTTGTTGAAACCGCACCATGCTGCGGATCTCGTCGCGGAGAACCCAGTGGAAGCCGTCCTGACGGAAATACTTGGCGAGCAACGCTGCGGACAGTCCGCGGCTCACTTCTAATTGCGTGTATCGCGCGTCCTGGCTGCGTTTCAACATCTCAGTGGAAATGTCCGATGCAAGAATGTTCACGGTCCAACCGAGCAACTCGGGGAAGTATTCTCGAATGAGAATCGCGATCGTGTACGGCTCTTGCCCGCTCGCGCTGGCCCCACACCAGATGTTCAATTCGCGATCCGGTAAGCGGGTCCGCAACAGTTCGGGCAACACCGTTTTCCGGAGTGTTTCAAACGGGTGGACATCGCGAAAGAACGAAGTTTCCGTCGTGACCATCGCTTCGATGAGGTCGACAATGCAGGCCGTCCCGCCAGGGCTACGCAACTTTTGAATGAACTCGGTCGCCGTTGCCAAACCGTGCTGCAATGCCACCGGCGCGAGTCGGCTTTCCACGAGATATTCCTTCCCTGGATCGAGAACGATGGCCGTCCGATCCTGGAGGAGTTTCACGACGAACGCATAATCCTGTTCCGTCATCTTCGACCTCAATCCTTGGCCTTCAACGTGCGACGTACGATTTCCGGTCCGATAAGTGAAAGGGGTAACACCTTGTCCGCGAGTCCCGCGCGCGACACGTTTCCCGGCATCCCCCACACGACCGATGACGCTTCATCTTGAATCAGAACGCGACCGCCCACCGCTTTGATCGCCTCACACCCGCGCAATCCATCCGAGCCCATGCCCGTCATGACGATCGCCAACGTCTGTCCACCGAACACCTTCGCCACCGAGCGAAACAGCGGATCGACGGCAGGGCGACAGGAGTTTTCCTGCGGTTCTTTGTCGAGAACTAAAATGTGGCGAAACCCCTGTCGTGCGACTGTCATGTGGTTGTCGCCCGGCGCGATCCAGGCTCGGCACGGTTCGAGCGACGTTCCCGATGTCGCTTCTTCGACGAGAATTTTCGAGTTGGCCGTCAAGCGGTTCGCGAGTTGTTTCGTGAACACCGGCGGCATGTGCTGCACGATTACGATCGGTACGGGAAGGTCGGCGGGGAGGCTGCGAAAGAGTTCCATCAGCGCGTTCGGTCCACCCGTCGAAACGCCAATCGCGACGATGCCGACAACTCCGGAGAGATCTGCACGAGTCGGTGGTAACACCGGCACCACCGTGGGGCGTGCGGTCGCAAACTTTGCGAGGTTCGCTGCACAGATCGCTTTAATTTGTGGCAGGAGTTGTTCGCGAATGATCCGGCGCGATTCCTCGATGCCGCCGCGATTCGGTTTCGTGAAATACCCCGCCGCGCCGAGCATCAAGGCATCGAGCGTGGCATCCGCACCGCGTTCGGTGAGCGAACTGAACATCATCACCGGAATTCGGCGGTGCGTTTTCTTCAACTCGCAAAGCGTTTTCAGGCCATCGAGAACGGGCATTTCGACATCGAGCAATACGAAGTCCGGATTGACCTGCGTCATCTTGGCGAGCGCAATCTGGCCGTTCGGTGCAGTCCCCGCGATTTCGATCTCCGGATCGAGTCCGAGTTCGTCCGACACGGTCTGCCGGATGATGGCCGAATCGTCGACGATGAGTACGCGAATTTTCCTCATCTGTCGATCATCCATGTTTGAACTGCGTCACCAAGTTCTGAAGGTCGACCGCCATCCGCGTGAGTTCATCTGCCGAGGTTTTCGTGTTCGCTGCCCCTTCGGTGGTATTCCGCGCCGCACCGGCGACTGCGAGAATGTTCCTCGCGATTTCGCTACTCCCCTTCGCGGCTTCGTGGACGTTGCGACTGATTTCCCCCGTCGTCGCGGTCTGTTCTTCGACGGCACTAGCAATTGTATTCTGAATATCGTTGATTTGGTTGATGATATTGCTAATTTTCGCAATCGCCTCGACGGCCCCCTTCGCATCACTCTGAATGGCCTCGATTTTACGGCTAATATCTTCCGTTGCCTTCGCGGTCTGCTTGGCGAGTTCTTTCACTTCGTTCGCTACCACGGCGAAGCCTTTGCCCGCTTCTCCCGCACGCGCGGCCTCGATTGTCGCGTTCAGTGCGAGTAAATTCGTTTGCTGTGCGATCGAAGTAATCACCTTGATCACGTTGCCAATCTCGGCGCTCGAGGTGCCGAGTTTCGCAACAGTGGCGTTCGTTTTCTCGGCGACTTTAACGGCCGACGTGGCGACGCGGGCGGCTTCGTGTGCGCTCTTGGCGATTTCTTTGATGCTCGCGCCCATCTCTTCGGTACCCGTGGAAACGGTCGCGACGTTGTTGCTGACTTGCTCGGCCGCGGCCGATGCGACGTTGGCTTGTGCGGCGGTTTCCTCCGCGTTCGCGGCCATCATTTGGCTCACCGATGTCAATTGATGTGCCGCACTCGCCAACGTCTGCGCGGTGTGCGAGATGCTTTGTTGCTGCATTTGTAGTCCGTCTGCCATGCAGTCCATCGCGGACGCCAGTTCGCCAACTTCGTCGCGGCGTTGCAATTGTAATCGCTGTCGAAGATCGCCTTGAGCAATTGCCTTCGAGTAAAGGATCGTCTGCGCGAGTGGGCCAGTGATCGATCGTAGAATGATCGTCGACAGCGTAAGGCACAATGCAATCCCCACGCTCGCTGCTGCGACCGTGACGAAAATAGAAGACGAGTACAAACTTTGGCTCGCTTGTTTTTCCAAATCCAGACGTTTGTCCAGACTTGTCTTGAGGCGGATCAATGCGAGGTCGCAACTCTCGACCAGTTTGCGTAGCGTGCCCATCGAAAGGGCGGTCGATAAGTTCACCGTGTTCTCTCGGGAGAGCTTGAGAACCTGACTCGCCATGTCCTTAAATTCGCCGTACGCGGTCGTCGCGCGGGCGATCGTCTCGCTCTCTTTATCCTTGCTGTCGGACATGGTTTTGAGCGTGATCAATTTTTCATCGATGCTTCGTTCGAGCGATTTCCACTGCGTGTCGAACGGGTTCTTCTCGAGTTCGGTGTTCGCGTTGTTGTGCATGTTCAACGCGCGATACAGCGTGTGCAACTGCAAAATCGCATCGAAAATCAGGCGGCTCTTTTTGGGTATTAACGCGGCGCGCACGGGGTCGGGCTTCAAAGTTTGCTCGGCTTCCACGATTGCGAGCAGCGGTGACAACAACGATTCCAATGCGTTGAGCTTCTCCAACATGATGCCGTTTAGCAGGTTACTCGCCTTGATGTTGCTGTTCTTCTCCGCCAATGCGAGTGTCTCTTTCTCGATCTTCTGAAATTCCACCCAGCTTCGATCGAAGTCGTTCAACGCCTCTTTTTCTTCGGTGGAGCCGTGCAACTCGATGAGCTTCGCGAGTTCGATTCGCGACTGATTCGCGGCTTCTTCGTGCTTCCGCGATTGATTCGCGAATCGCTTCGATTCGTCGTCGCCGGTCGAGATGATGCAGTTTTTCTGCGCGCGAACCGCGCGGTGCAACTCGCCTTCGATTTGATTCGTGACGTTGAGTTCTTTCACTGTGACATCGACGAGGCTCTGCACTTTTGCATTGAGCGATTTCAGTTGATAGATGCCCACGACGGCGATGAGCAACGCCGTGAAGATGAGTACGCCGATGATGAGGCCAAACTTCGCACGTAGGCGCAAATGCTGCATGGATGAATCTCCTAGAAGTATCGATCGCTCAGTTCGGGTGGGCGGTATTGCCCAGTAACAGATCCAAATCCAGAACGAGCAAGAGGCGTTGTTCGAGTTTGTAAGCGCCGGTAATCGTGTCTCTGGCGATGCCGCGGAGTGTGTCGGGCGGTCGCTCGAAGTTCCGTTCATCCAGTTGCAGCACGTCGCCGATTTCATCGACGAGCAAGCTCACCGCACCATCGTCGGTCTGGACGACGATGTTCACGGGTTGCACTCCCGGCAACCGGTCTGGTAGTTCGAGGCGGCGGCGCAGGTCGATCGCGGTCACAATCTGCCCGCGTAAGTTAATCAGTCCGCTCACGTCTCGATGCGCCAACGGCACCCGCGTCACGTCTTGGAATCGAATGATTTCCTGCACGTGTAGCACATACAGGCCGAAATATTGATCGGCTAATGCGAACGTGCAAAGTTGCCGTTGTGCGGTCATGCCAACTCCTTGGCCGAGCGACTGCCCGCTGTCAGTTTGGCGGCAGCTACGAGTTGCTCGACGTCGAGAAACTCGGTCACGCGACCGTGAACGACTGCCGTAAACGACACGCCCGGTCGATTCGCCTCCGACTGGATCGCGACATCGTCTTCGACGATGTCGAGTATGCGTTCGACGACGAGTCCGACTCGTCCACCTGCCCCGGCGTAGACTACGACGTGCGTCGTCGGTACATCGCCCATTCCGAATGTCATCTCGGTGTCAGTCGGTGGTTTGCGTCGTCGCGTCGCACCCTCGGACTTGCGTTGCAGTTTTCGCAACGCCTTGGCGACATCGAGCAAATGCAAGATTGCGCCGCGATACTGCACGACCCGTCGCGAACCGGCGCGTTCGACGAGATACACCGGGAACTCTTCGAGCCGGTCGACCAACGCGAGCGGGATCGCGATTCGCCCGCCACCTTCGATCGTGCAAATCAGCAGTGAATGCAGTTCGGCAACGGCATCGTCGACAGCCACTGTGGCTTTATCGGCGAGTGCCCGACCCCGCGTCCTCGAAACCACATTTGCACCTTGCGCAATACTGAGTACGTCGAGGATGAGCGCGACCCGACCGTCGCCCATGATCGTCGCACCGGCGAACGCATCGATGCCTTTTAGATGTTTCTGTAGCGGTTTCACGACGATTTCTTCGGTATCGTGGATCGCATCGACGACCAACCCGAACTGACGTTCGTCGGCCTGAAGTACGACGATGTTGACGATGCCCGGCGCGTGCTTGGGGGCATCGATGCGGAGTTGCTCGTTCAGGTAAACGATCGGCATCAAGTTTCCGCGCAGTCGATAAACGGGGAAGCCGTGAATCTGCTCGATGCGGTTCTCGATCTGATCGCCTTCGAGGCGAAGCAATTCGACCAGATTCACCTGCGGAATGGCGTACCGGTCGCCGCCACTGGTGATCGTCAGTGCGGGGATAATCGCGAGTGTCAGCGGGATTTTCAGTTTGACCTGCGTGCCGTGACCGAGGCGGCTATCGATTTCAACGGTGCCGCCGATTTTTTCGATGTTCGTGCGAACGACGTCCATGCCGACGCCGCGACCCGAGAAGTTGGTCACTTTGTCGGTCGTGGAAAAACCGGGCAGGAACACGAGGTTGATGAGTTCGCGGTCGGTCATGCGCGACGATTCTTCGACCGTGATGAGCTTCGAGGCTATCGCCTTGCTGCGCACCCGTTGCGGATCGATGCCGCCTCCATCGTCGATGATTTCGATGATGACTTTGCCGCCTTCGTGGAAGGCGTGCAGTTGCAACTTCCCTTCGGGCGGTTTGCCGTGTCGCGCGCGAATGTCGGGCTTTTCGATGCCGTGATCGACGGCGTTGCGAACCATATGCGTCAGCGGGTCGCGGATCGCTTCGATGATGGTTTTGTCGAGTTCCGTCTCTTGGCCTTCCATTTCGTAACGGACTTTTTTACCGCAAGCGATGGCCATATCGCGAACGACGCGCGGAAATTTACTCCACACGTTGCCGATCGGTTGCATCCGCGTTTTCATGACGTTGACTTGCAACTCGGTCGTAAGCAGGTTCAGCCGCTGCACGGTACCGATGAATGCATTGTCTTCGAGCGAACTGCTGTACTGCATGATTTGGTTGCGAGCGATGACCATCTCGCCGACCAGATTCATGAGCTTGTCGAGCAACCCGACATCGACGCGAATCGTGCTGTCGGCAACGGTCGAAGTGCGGGGTTCGGCAACTTCGGTCAGCGGGGCTTCGTCGTGTTTGTTGAGTTCGACGGTCGCGTTCGTCGGCTTGCCAGTGAACTGCGAGGGCGTGCCAATCGTCGACAAGTTTGTTGCTGGGTGTGGTGGCGAAATCGTGCTGGGGTTCGACTTAGGAGCCGTGCGAACGGTCGATTGGCTGGTAACTGGACCGGATGGTTCGACTTCGTCGATGCTACCCTTGGTGCGCAGTCGTTCGAGTTTCGCGATCAGCGCGTGATAGTCGCCAGTGCCTTCGTCGCCGTTCGATTCGATGCTTCCGAGGATTTGTCGAATCGCATCGACGACGCCGAGCATGGCGGTGGCAATCGCCCGATTGAAGCGGAAATCGCCCGCACGAAGGCGGCTTAAAAGGCTCTCAGCGGCATGGGCAACGCTTTCCAATTTCGCCAAGCCGACGAAACCGGCGGTGCCTTTGATACTGTGCAGCGTACGAAACACGCGATCCAACGTCTCGCGTTCCGTCGGATCGTCTTCGAGCGTGATGAGATCGCTATCGAGTTGCGCAAGGTTCTCGTGTGTCTCGAGTAGAAATTCACGGATGACTTCATTCATAACGGAACTCGCGTGTGCATCATTCCCCGAACAATTGATTCATCACGCGCTTCACGGCATCGCGGGGGAACGCTTTTGCGAAGATCGTTACGACGCCCAACTTGCGTACGGGGTCGAGCATCTCGGGATCGCTTTCGGAGGTCACCATAATCACGGGGATGGCTGCCGTTGGCGGATATTGTTTCAAGAATCGCACGAGGCCGAGGCCGTCCATGTTCGGCATGTTGTAATCGGTGACGATCAAATCGAACGCCTCGCGCGAGACCGCCGCAATGGCCTGCGTGCCATCGGGTTCTTCGACGAAATGCAAGAACCCGAGCGACTGCAACACCGCGCGTTCGTGACTACGTGCCGATGGCATGTCGTCGACGATCAGTACGCGGAGCGTGCTGCGGTCGCGCTTCGGCGGCAAGACTAGGCTCGAGCCACTCGATGGCCGAACGATCGACACCCCCGAAGACGATCCACTCGCCTTCACCACGAGCGATTTTCCCGTCACGACGTTCAGTGCCTGAACGAGTTGTTCGGGTGTAAACGGCTTGTAAAGCAGTATCACGCGGTGCATCATGCTCAGTGCCGTGTTGTTTGCGGCATCGCTATCGGTCGAGGAAATTAGCACGAAACCGGGTGGATGTTCTTTCACTTGCGTGCGAATTTGCGTCGCGAGTTCGATGCCCGTCATGTCGGCCAAGTGCATCGCGCTCACGATCGCATCCGGTTTGTTCGCCAATGCGGCCTCAATCGCGTCTTTCCCCGTTGCGACGACGGCGGACGTAATAATATCTTGCGCGTCGAGGTACTTCCGAATGATGCCCGACTGTACGCGCGACGGTTCGACCACCACCACCGAGAGCGAAACGGGATGTGCCACCGTCGTCGTCGAGGTGGGGCCATTCACGGCCACCGACGAACCCGACGCAAAAACCCCACTGAGCGACGGTGCGCCGATGCTGGCCACGACGGGGCTGCCACCCAGTTGCGGCAGAATCGCCTCGAGGGTGGTCACGACTTCGCCCATCGACTGGTAACGTTCGGTCACCGACTTCGCCATCATCTTGGCGGTAATTTCATCGATAACCGGTGGCACATCGGTACGCACCGCACCGATGCGGGGCACGACGCCTTCGCGATGTTTCAGCAAGATCGCCATGATCGTCTTGCCGGTGTACGGCGGTTGCCCAGCGAGCAGGTAATACAGTGTCGCGCCGAGGCTATAGATGTCTGCACGTTGGTCGATCGTCGTCGAATCGACGGCCTGTTCGGGCGACATGTAATCGACCGTACCCAGCACGCCCCCCGCCTGCGTGAGGCCGCTGCCTTCCGGACTCGCGCCGCTCAATCGTGCCAAACCGAGGTCGGTGACTTTGATGATGCCGGTATTTTCGCGCAACAAGTTCGCGGGCTTGATGTCGCGATGGATGATACCCTGCGCGTGGGCATAACCGAGACCCCGCGCCGCCTGAAGAATCGCATCGACCGCCTGCCAAACGGGGATCGGGTGCGACTTTTCCACGAGGGAGGTGAGATCGCGACCGTTGACCAACTCCATCACGAGGTAGTGACCGCACTCGTCCTCATCGGCATCGTAAGCCATCACGATGTTCGGATGGCTGAGCCGCGCGATCGTTTCAACCTCACGCTGGAACCGCGCGATGAACGAGTTGTCCGTACACAGATTCTTGGCGAGCACTTTCAGCGCGACGATGCGCTTCATCCGGCGATGGCGTGCCTTGAACACCGTACCCATACCACCCGCACCGAGCTTATCGAGGATGTCGTAATTGCCGATCCGCAACTCGGCCTGTCGCCCCTGGTGCAGCGCTTCGATTTGGTAATCGTTGAGCGTTCCCGCCTTCGTTAACAGGCTGGCCAGATCGATCACGTCGGCATCGGGGTGCGTTACCGTCAACTGTTCGACCTCGGCATCCGACAGTAGACGACTGTGGGCGAGGTTCGACAGAAACTGATCGCGCGACATTCCCACGTTGACAGAGGTGACATCCATAATCGGCACTCGCGTCGGCTTCTCAAATACCCCGTGGTGTTTGCGTGCCCTCTTTCCTGCGGTGCTGGGGAGAACACCGAGGACGATACCGAAGCGGATGGAGCGACGGTACGACACGTCGCCTACACGAGTGAACAATCGTTATCAATACCCTGGGTAATTCGTGCTGAATAGGCAGAACAGGCGGGGTAGGTAACATTTTGACAGCGACTCGGCTCGCGCAGGCAGAACAACCTGGATAACTATAATCGACACCGTGAGACGATACGAGCGGAATCTTTCCGCTCGCTCGCGAAATCGTTAGGATACGAAATTGATTCACTGTCCCATTTGACCGGGATGGCACATTGGTTGCGTGAACACATGTAGAATTTTTAACCGTAACCGTTCACGGGTTTCCGTTTGCTGGTTTTGTAGGTCGGGCCGGATGCTTTGGGAGGCCCGACAGTGTTGGCGCGCGGGACATAAAAACCATGAGGGTTGATGTCGTTGCCGTTCTGTCGGGCCTCATCGCAAAGCCTCTTCGGCCACGACCTACGGGTTCTGAATGGTCGAATATGCAAATTGCCCCGTGAAAGGTTACTCCAGGGGTGGCTTGCCTCTCGCGAGGAATCCTCCGGCGACGAAAACGGCCGACTCCCCGACCACCAAGTTGAACACCATCGCCTCTCGCTCCGTCGCCACGATCGCTTCGACTCGGGCCGGGCATCGCTTGCCTTCCGACCAACGCCAGATTCGGTCCCCCGCGACCAATTCGCCGGCGGGGCGGAATCCACCAGACTCGAGGCAAAGTGGCTGCGTCACCGTAGTTAGAACGTTACCGCAGTCGGTTCGGATCTCGATCAAGCGGTTCGTGGTCTGGTAGGTCGAGTTCACCGTTGCGTTCGTCGAGACACCATCGCGATCGATTCGGGTGACGACATCACCGCCGACGATCGTCTCGATCCGCTTCGGCCCGCCCGGCGTGGCGATGGCCGTGCCAGCGGGAAAACAACCCGGATGGCAGGGGGGAGGAATTCGATTCTCGCCCTTATCCTGATTGGATTGACCTTTGACCGGCGCACTCGTGTTCGACGAGCAGGCAGAGGCCGCGAGCAACAGTGCAATGACGAGAGGAAATCGCTGACGCATCGGTAGACCCTCCAACGTTGAGGAACCTGTGGCCGTTCTCGATACGCACGATACTTTATGCGTAAACATGAACGCGACTATATTGTATTTCCAACGGTCGAGATCGCGGTCGGAGAGGCTTTGCGAAGGACGTCGAACCGCGGGTCGCGCTGTATAACGCTTTCAGCGTAAAGGGTTACTTCACCAGCTAGGTTTGCTCATGCCGATCGACACGATTATCGATTTCCCTTGCCGCGTCAAAAAAGACCTCGGCCACGGCGACATGCGTGCGGGGACGAAGGTGCTCGCGGAATTGGTGCGGGCACGCGAACGGTGCGAAGCGGCTCGAGCCAGTGCGCCGAAAACGCGACTCACCGACGACTCGCCGATTCGCGTCGTTCGCACACTTCCGACGGGCGTGCAAGTCGAACGCACGGCAACCATCGGCGAAATCGAAGCCGAGAACGCGGTGCTGAACGCGCATGTCCCGGTTTGCACGAACTGCCCCGCGAACGCGCTGCGTCGGCCGTTCGGCTGCATCGCGGCGGTGGCGTACCCGATCACGAAGCCCGCCGAACGCTGGCTGATCGACCGCGTCGAACCGCCCGACGCCATCGGCGGCGCACTCTGCTTGCAAAACATTTCCGATGCCTCGATCGACGGCGAACGCACTCGCGAATATCGCACGCGCGGACTGTTCCAGGCGTTCCCCGGCCTCGACCGCGACTTGCCGAGTAACCGCTTCGACAAACCGGAAATCACCGGCGACGAGGTGTTTCAACCGCTGCTACTTTCAAACGACAAAATCGTACCGTGGCAGGCATTGCACATGCTGTTATGGTTCGGCGCAGTGAAGCTCGACGATGCGATTCCCAAGTCCGCCGAAGACGCGACGAAGTTGACGCGCCTCGAACCCGCCGACCGCGCCAAACGAGCGAAATTGTACCTCGGCACCCCCGAAGCCGACGCGGGCATCGATCAATTACGCAACCTCCTCAAAACGTTGTTCGTAGCCTGGGTCCGCGACGTGGAAATCCTCATCGACACGTGAGATGCGGTGCCCGCCGCTCACGACGAACTGCCTTTACATCGGCGTGCCATCAATACGTCAGAGCCACTTCGAGGAAGCCGGCGACGAGCGGGTTCACTTTGCCGTCTTGGCGGTTGTAAAGCTGGCGGAAGCCACCGCCCGGTACGAGCGTTGAAAGCCCGCCGATGATGATGACGTTGTTGTTCAACACGGGGCGATACTCGAACGACACGCTGTAATCGGTGCCGATGTCGCGGGCGATATTGTTCTGAAACAGGAAGGTTTCGAGCGAGTTCGTTTTGTCGAACCAGAGGAAGTTCACGTTGTTCACGAGGCGAAACCGCGGCGTAATGTCGGCATCGAACCCAAAGTTGATGAGCTGCAAGCCGGGGTTGACGAAGTTCGTTTGCCCCTGGATTTTGCTCGAACGCAAGCCGTTATAAAGGCTGTTCCGCTGCGTCAGTTGCACGCCGAACAGCGGGATGTTCTGGCGGTTGTAGAAGCTGAATTCGCCGCCGAATACGGTGTTATCCAAAATACTGTCGAAGCCGGTCGCGCGGCCGTTGTTCGCGTTGTTGTCGCCCGAAGCGTACATGCCAGACACGCGGAATCGCGCCCAGTCGCGGTCGTAGGAGAGTTCCAGCGCGGCCATCGTCGCGCTGATCGACTGCGACTGACCGGCAATCGGGTTGCGGCTATCGCGACCGACCGCCCAGTAGCAAGCGTGCGAAACGTTGAAGCGGTCGATGTGGCCATCGCCCGCAAAACCGAGGTACGCGACTTCGACGCGGTGCGGCTGGAACACACCGGCCGGATCCGGGCGAACGAGGAAGCGGTTGCGGTCGAACAGCGTATCGGGGCCGTCGTTGTTGTAGTGGACGCTGCCCTGAATCGTGTAACCGGGGTAGAGGAAATCCTGGTGGTACCAGTTGCCGATGAACACGTTCTGGTTGCGATCCTGGAACGTATTCAGGCCACTGTTCGTTTCTTTTTCCAGTTGCCGAAAGAACGCCAAGTTGAACTGATCGCGGTTACCGTTCAAGGTGCCGAACAAGCGCACGCCGCGGTTCACGTCGCTGTAAATGAAGCCGCGGAAGTCGCTGTTGAACGGCTGCGAGCCGGCCCGCACGGAGAGGAAATCGTACTCCGGGCTGAGGTCGGCAATCTTCGCTTCGACGAACCACTCTTGCAGCGTGCCCCACGTTCGACCGCGTTGCGTGCCTTTGCGAACGTCGGGGTTGACCACCGCGAGTTCGTCGACGTCGAGGAAGTTCACGTTGAATGCGGGCGTCAGTTTCACGCGCCAATCCATCGGCTTGAAGCTCGCGTCGCCGTGGAACAAGTCGGCCGAGAACGTGAACAGTTGCGAGTAGAGAAACTGGTTCGGTCGGCCAAAAAACTCGGTCGTGAACGGCCGTGCCGTGCTTTCAAACGGCGTCGTCGCCGTCGGGATTTGTCGCCCCTCGAACACCGCCAGCGTAGTGCCGGTTAGGTTCAAGAACGTGTTCTGCCCGATCACCGGGTAGTCGCCCTTGAGCACGTTTTGGTTGTACGGATCGATGATCCGGCCGAGGCGATACGGGGCATCGACGATGCTGGCATTGCCGCCATTACCGTAGCGATCCCACTTGGGGAAGCCGTTCCGCCAACGGTCTTCGACGGGGATATATTCGGCGTTGCGCCCGGAGCGCGGCACGATGCCGCTCGGCCCGGCGAAGCCGAGTGGCGGGTCGAACGGCGGAGCCGTCAGCACGCTCTCGAACGTCACCGGGGCGACTTCGTCTTTCGATTTCGGTTCGAGCGAACGTTCGGCGGGGTCGCGTGGCTTCTCGGGTTCGAGCGAACGCGCGGCGGGATCGCGGATCGGCAGGAGCTTCGGTACATCTTTGGGAACTTCAAGCACGAAGTTCGATGCTTGCGCGACACCCCCAGCCGAAGGCAGCGCGATGACGGGAACGACGAGCGGTGCTTGCCCCGCAGCATACGACGCGGCAATACTCCCCATGAGCCAGGTCATCGCGAGGTAACGGCAAGCGATTCGCATTACGGTCTCCGCACCCCCGCAACCGTCGCGTGCGGGGCATCGCACAACGGTTCCGCATGATCTCATTTCCCGAGTCTCATCATTTATCGGCCAGAAATGTTCCGAACATAAGGAAAGTGTCGGTCGTGCGGACTGGGTAGTTTGGGAAGTGGCCAGATCTTGCGGACCGTACGCGGCCATTTATACTTCACGCGGTCGGAAATGACACGTTCAACGAAGGGACGAGGCCGCACCCATTTCCATCGTCGCGTCTCGTGTGCGTACCTGCAAAACAGCGCAACTCCCTCGCTAACGCGTTTTGAAGTTGCGCTGTTTTGTCGGCTGTCTTGAAATGCAGGTGTTTCACGCACAAACATGCGCCCGGCGAGCGGCACGGCGTAAGCGTGCCGTGGTAGCT
>JAYVQG010000089.1:0-9863 GCA_043757025.1 Limnoglobus sp. | reverse complement strand
GATTCCGAAATCGGGAATGATTCCAGGGATGGGTGGGTGGGTAAGTGGTGGAATCATTCCCTGCTACCCAAAATCGCCGCAATTGGAACCAGGCCATTTTATGTCGTGGTCGGTCGATTTTGTGTTGCGTCCGGTCGATTTTTGGACGGTACTTGCGGCGAGTGCCAATCGAATGACCATCGGCGTAACCCACGACATCCGTTCGAGTTGCGGGAAAACCCATCGAAACCGATCGGCGATTTACGATCAAAAAGTGGCATTTTGAGACACAAAAACATCCCAAAAATTGGTTTTGGAGCGTCCGCAATTGTGACTTACGTCGATTCTGGCACTTCACGAACGTTTGATCGTTGGCACCACGAATAGAATCGTGCCGATGCCGATGATCGCCCAACAACCGATGACGACCTTCACCCAATCGGGTAGTGGCGAGAACGTGATGCTCAGCGACACGACGACGATGACGAAGCAAACGACGCGGATCTTCAAACGGCGATCGACGCCGTGATATTTGTTCCAATCGCGAATGAGTTTTCCGAAGATCGGCGCGTTGCGCAACCGGCGGTCGAGCCGCGTCGACGACCTTGCGAAACAGTAACTGGCAAGCAACACCCACGGCGTCGTCGGGATGCCGGGAAGTAACGCACCCACGACGGCAAGGAGTACGCAAATCAGCCCCACGACGACGTAAAACACCCGTTTCAGCCCCGTTGCCCGCTGGGGTACAGTGGCAATGTCGGGCACGGTTTCGCAATCGAGTTCTGGCATTCGCAGACATTTCTCGTTTCGGGTCGGTCGAATCGAGTATCGTTGTGTGGTTGCGTCGGCGATTCACCGATGAATACACCATAGGTTAAATGTACGCCGTGCGAGAAAGACAGCCATGAAGGATGATTCGCCGCAACGATCCTCACTGCGGACCGTCGTTGCGGCGAGTTTCATTGGCACGGCCATCGAGTGGTACGATTTCTTCCTTTACGGCACGGCGGCCGCACTCGTTTTCAACCGACTCTTCTTCCCGACATTCGATCCCGTCACCGGCACGATGGCCGCATTCGCAACCTACGCGGTCGGCTTCGTTGCGCGGCCGATCGGCGGAATCGTCTTCGGACACTACGGCGACCGCATCGGCCGGAAGTCGATGCTCATCGTCACGCTCGTGCTCGTCGGTCTTTCGACGTTCGCCATTGGCCTGTTACCGACTTACGACAGTATTGGAATTGCCGCACCGATCTTGCTCGTTTTGTTGCGGTTCGTGCAGGGTTTCGGCGTCGGTGGCGAATGGGCGGGGGCAGTGCTCATGGTCGTCGAACATGGCTCTGGCCCACGTCGCGGCTATTACGCGAGTTGGGTACAAGCGGGATCGCCGGTCGGATTACTGCTCGCAACCATTGCGTTTCAATCGGTCGCTCAGTTGCCGGAGGAACAATTCCTCTCCTGGGGCTGGCGGATCCCGTTTCTGTTCGGCATCGTACTCACGGGCGTCGGGTTCTTCATCCGGTTGAAAGTGATCGAAAGCCCACTGTTCCAAGAAGCGATGGCCAAGGCGAAAGTGCCCCAGTTGCCGATAGTGGAAGTGATTCGCAACCATCCGAAGAACGTGCTGCTGGCGATGGGGGCACGCATGGCAGAGAACGCAAACTTCTATTTCATCACGGTTTTCGGGTTGAGTTATGCCACGCAGCAATTGCAGATTCCGCAATCGGTCATGTTGAACGCGATCGTGCTGGCGGCCATCGCGCATGCCATCGTGACGCCATTGTTCGGGGCGCTCTCGGACGCAGTCGGTCGGCGACCGGTCTACCTCGGCGGCGCGATTTTCCTCGCGGCATTCGCGTTTCCGTTTTTCGAGTTGCTCGCGGTGCAATCGACGGTCGCGATTTATGCGGCAGTCGTCCTCGGCTTGATCGGCCACGCCGCGATGTATGGCCCGCAGGCGGCGTTTCTATCGGAACTCTTCGACACGCGCGTTCGGTATACCGGGGCCTCGCTCGGCTACCAGTTGGCCGCGCCGCTATCGGGCGGATTGGCTCCGCTCGTTGCGACGGCATTGTTGGCATGGTCGGGTAACGATCCCTGGCCCGTCGCCGTATATATGATCGCTCTGGCGACGATCACAATTGTGGCCATCGCATTGGCCGCCGAAACGAATCGTAAGGAACTGCGCGAGTGAACGGCGATCTACTTCTCTTCGGTGCCTTTCATTTCTCGCAATTCGGAGTCCGTGTATTCATTTTGAATTTCCATATTCGCGGCTGAGGCGTGACGCATTCGCGACATGTTGGCGGAGGTTGAACCCCAGGCGGCCCGTTGCGTGTGGTTCGTCGTCGGCGCAATCGAGCCTTGAATGCCGAGCGCCCCCGCCTCCGCGAAGGCATCTTGGTTGGCACCAAGATACGAGAACTGCCACTTATAAACGTCTTGCTGATGCGAGATCATCTCTTTGATCTTCGAGCGGCTGAACTCCTTGCTCGCGTTCTCCTGGCCATCAGTGATGATGACGACCACGACCAGTGCCGGGCGATCCGCTTCAATTCTCTTCGACAATCGCTCGCCGGTTTCGACGATCGCACGGCCGACGGCATCGAGCAACGCCGTGTTGCCACGCGGCACGAGTTGGCAGTGCGGTACGGTGCGGATCGGGATGCCGCAGTGGACGAACTCGTATTCGTGATCGAACTGTACGAGCGTAAACAATGCCTCACCCGGTTGTTTCTTTTGCTCGTCGATGAAGTGATTCAAACCGCCCTCCGCATCGGACTGGCACACATTCATCGAACCGCTCCGGTCCATGATCACGGTAATATCGGTCAGATCGCTACGCATGACGAACCTCCTGAATGGAATCGTTCCGGTTGCAGAATTATACGCGAGTACGACTACGGGAAACACTCGCTTGATTCGACTTCGCACTCTGGTATGATCGTATTTCTGCCTCAACCGCTCTCCACGTGCAGGAAGAACCGATGCGTTTCTTTGCTTCGCTGATCGTCGTAATGTCCGCCAGTCTCGCCTTCGCGCAGACGGCACCCGATGTCGCGCCCCTCAAGGGGAAAACCGAAATCAAAAAGCTGTTCGACGGCAAAACGCTCGACGGCTGGGACGGATTCGAAGACCTGTGGAGCGTGAAGGATGGCGCGATCATCGCCAAGAATACCGACCCGCTCAAGTTCAGCACGTATCTGCTGACCAAGGAAAAGTACACCGATTTCCGCCTCACGTTCGAATCGAAACTCGTCGAATCCGAGATGCACTCCGGTGTCGCGTTCTGGGGTAAAGTGGGCAAGCCCGACGTGAGCAAAGACGTGGAGAAGGATCGCACGAAGTACACGTATTCGGGGCACCTCGTGATGTTCCCAACGGGCTACGGAATGTACGATCTGTTCGGCCGGAACGGCTTGCCCGTCGATGGCGGTCCGGCCAAGAAAGTCGGCAAGCAGCACGATTGGAACGACATCGAAATCCTCGCACAAGGCAACCGCGTTCGCGTTGCGATCAACGGCACCGCCGTGGTCGATTGGCGCGACCCGAAGCCCGAGACGATCCACGCCGCCCCCATCGGCTTGCAACTGCACTCGAACAACGTCAAGCAAGAGATTCACTTCAAAGGGCTGACGATCGAAACCTTCCCGAAGGAAGATAAATTGCTGTCGGTGAAGTAGTTTTTCACTCCGGTGCGTAGACCGTTCGGCCGCCATCGACCGCCAGAAATGCACCGGTGACGAAGTCGTTATCGACGAACGAAAGAACCGCCAGCGCGATGTGCTCTGGCGTTCCTTCTCGCTTCACGAGCGTCGCCTGAATGCTCGCTCGCTTGTCCGCTTCTGGCATATCTGGCGGCAACATCACCGGCCCTGGCAAGATCGCATTCACCCGCACATTCGGGTTCCGGCTCCCGAGTTCCACAGCCATGTTACGCGTGATCGCGCTCACCGCCCCCTTGCTCGGGAAGTACGCCGCGTAGTTCAAATACGGCCGCACTTCCGCCCAGTCGCCGATGTTCACGATCACCCCACCGTCGGGTTGCCCCACCATCAGTAACCCGACCTGCTGACAGCACAGGAACGTGCCGAGCGCGTTGGTATCGAAGTGCATCCGCACATCGGCGGCGGTAACTTCTTCGAGCGGTTTGCTCTCCCAGACGGCGGCTGAGTTTACGAGTACATCGACGCGGCCAAACCGTGCAATCACGCCGAGCACCATCGCGCCGACTTCGTCTTCATTCGCTAAATCCGCCTGAAACGCCGCGACTTCGATATTGTTCAACTTCAACGCTGCAACAGTCTCATCCGCCTCAGCTTTCGACGTGCGATAATGGATCGCAATCGCATACCCTCGCTTGGCGAGTGCCTCCGCCACGACCGCGCCGACCCGCTTCTTGCCACTGCCCGTAACGATCGCCACACGCTTTTGTGACATGCCAGAGTCCTTTTTTTAATAAGTGCTACACGGATCGCAAACAACGCAACTTCAAAACGAATCAACGTGGCTTGATCCCGTAGCTTAGGGTTCGACGCTTCGTCGTACCCTAGGTGGACTTCTGACGTGTTGGTCTATCGTCGGCTTTTCGCGTGTTGGAACGGCAGCCAGGCTCCGTTTTGCTGGCTACTCGCGACGCTTTGCGCGATGAACAACATGCCTTCGACGCCATCGTAGACGTTCGGGTACACCGTGTTGACCATCTCGATCGCTTCGCCGGCGGCCTTCTTCGCCATCGCGTCGTAGGCGGCGCAATAGACGTTGGCGAACGCCTCGAAGAAGCCTTCCGGGTGGCCGCCGGGCAACCGTACACTCGAAGCGTGATGTGCCCCGATGTATGGCCCGCCGTTCCGCGTATACGTCTTGTGCGGCTGGCCGTTCTGGCGGAACGTCAGTGTGTTCGGGTCTTCCTGACGCCACTGGATCGAGCCTTTCGTGCCGTCGATTTCAATCGACACATCGTTCTCGCGGCCGTGGCTGATCTGGCTGGCGGTCACCGTACCGATGGCACCGTTGTCGTAGCGGATGATCGCGGTGCCGTAATCGTCGAGCGCGCGGCCTTCGACGAACACCTTCAGGTGTGCGGAAATTTCCTTCGGCAGAAGCCCCGTCATGTACCGGCCGAGATTGTAAGCGTGCGTGCCGATGTCGCCGAAACAGCCCGCGATCCCGCTCTTGCTCGGGTCGGTTCGCCACGCCGCTTGCTTCTGGTTGTCGCCTTCGATGCGCGTGCGCAGCCAACCCTGAATGTAGTTCGAGCGGATCGCGTTGATCTCGCCGAGTTCGCCGGCGAGGATCATTTCACGGGCTTGGCGAACGAGCGGGTAACCGGTGTAGTTGTGCGTCACCGCGAATACGACACCGGCTTTTTCGACGACTTTTATCAGCACTTCGGCTTGTGCCAAATCGAATGTCATCGGCTTGTCGCAGATCACGTGGAACCCGGCTTCGGCGAACGCCTTGGCGACTTCGAAGTGCGTGTGGTTCGGCGTGGCCACGGAGACGAAGTCGATCTTGTCGGCGCGTTTCGACTCTCCGGCAAGCATTTCCGCGTAACTGCCGTACGCGCGATCCGCAGGAATGTCGTAGTCCTGGGCCGAGGCTTTCGCCCGTGCAGCATCGGACGATAACGCGCCTGCCACGAGTGCGGCCCGATTGTCGAGCACCGCCGCAGTGGCGTGAACGCGACCGATAAAGGCCCCTTGGCCACCACCGACGAGGCCCATACGAAGTTTGCGGTTGAGCGGTGCGTTAGTCGGCATCGGGACGATCTCCGTGAGTGGGGGAAGCGTCCGGGGATTCTACGAACATTCACCCCGTTTGCCGAAGCGCGACGGGCATATCGGGCGAGTTTTCACCCGCGAATCGGACGACCTTCTCCCATGCATCCGACGGGCATGGGTTCGACTCCGCGAGCCGGGCGAGGTCGCGCAACAAATCGGAAGTATCAGCATACGGGCGATCGATTGCGACGACGTCGCCCATCGGCGATTCGGAGCCGATCTCGAGGCGGCGAATCACGGCCGTCAGTTCGGCGGGGAACGGCTTCGAGCGTGCGCCTTTGCGCCGCGAACCGAGTTGCGACCAGACGAACGCAACTTGGCCCAAGCCGCGTAAATCGGCGGATGGTGGCAAGTCGATCGGCGACATCGCGTTCGGCGTCAGCCACGATGGCTCGCCGAAACCCTGGATTTTCAGCGTGCCATCGGCGGTCAGCACGAACGACTCGGGGATTAGTCGGCCATGGACGAGGCCCGCTTTGTGTGCGTGGTGCAGCCCCTTCGCGGCTTCGTTCAACAAGCGCAACCACACCCCGGCGGTGGCGGCGGCGGGTGGCCAATCGGCGGACGACAACCCGGACACCCACTCTTGCAGCGCCGCCGGGCGACGTTGCACGTCGAGCACTTCCATCGTGTTCGTGAGGTTCGGATGGCCCGCGCCGATCATCGTTCCGAAGCGCTGACGGAAGTCGTCCGCGTTGGCCATCTCGTTTTCGCTGAGTTGCCGCAAAACGTAGACGCCGCGCGTCGGCCCGTTGGCGCGGCTCGGGTCGAACACGCGATACACGGTTTCTTTCGCCGTCGTGCGAACGCGATCGACCACGCGGAACCGCCCGAGAATCAGCCCTTCGAGGTTGCCCGCTTCGATCAGCGCGAGTTGGTAAAGCGTCACCGCGCCGCTGGCGAGCAACACTTGCCGTAACGAGCGCCGTTGGCGTTGTGCCTCGGATTTCAGTGCATTCAGCGTCGGCTCGTCTAATAATCCGCGCGACCGCAGCAGTTCGCCGAGTTGCACGTCGCCGGGTTCGTTCTCGGCGGGGCGAGCGAGTTCGAGCGTTTTCGCGGGTTCGAGATTTCGCGCGGCAGCGGCATTGGCAAACGACTGTGGCGCACTCGGCAGATCGGTTTCGTCGACCGCGCGGCCTGCGGCAAGTTCGCGCAATTTGCGTCGGTACCAATCGCGCATATCGCCGAGGTGCCGTTCCATTTCGGAACGCTTCTCGGCAACGAGTTTCCGTTCCTGGCGAAGCTCCGTCGCTTGTCGCGCGATCTCTTCGTTCGCCGTCCGCGTTTGTTCCGCGAGCGCTTCCAACTCCGCTTGTTTCTGTTCGACGCGCGACTCCGATTGGCCCATTCCCTGCCGGAGTTCGCCGACCTTCGCTTGCCATTCGACGAGCTGCTGACGGAACCCCGTCACTGCCACACGCTGTTCCGCACGGGTGCGTTCGAGTTCCTCTTCGCGCAACCGGATTCGCTCGGATTCCTCGCGGAGGTTCGCACGGGCCGCATCGAGTTCTTCGCGGGTTTGTTTCGCGTACACTTGCAATTCCGATAGCTGCCCGCGTAGCACATCCCGCGCTCCGGACAGTTTGTTCAACGCGGTCTGCGCCTTGTCGTCGAGGTCCGGTGCCTGCCCGCGCAGTTCGGCGAAATGGGCGGCCACCCGCGTACGGAACGCCTCGGTTTGCTCTTGCGAATCGAGCGCGGTTTGCGCGGCCTGCGTGCGTTCGGCTTCCCATGCCGCACGTGCCTCGAACACCGCTTTCCGTTCGGCGGCTACGCTCTCGCCGACTTCCTTCAGGCGTGCGACTTGTCGCGCCAAAGTCGCTTCGCGTTCGCCGAGCACGGTCGCTTGTTTCTGAAGTTCGGCGGTCTGTTCGTCGCGTACCTGTTGGCTCGTCGTGGCCGTCTGACCCTGGCGTAATCGCTCGGCGTCCCACTCGCTGCGCTGCCGATCGAGTTCGGCTTGCCGTGCCGCAAACTCTTGCGTGCGCGCATCGACTTGCTTCGCCCGTTTCGACAGTTCATCCGCACGGCGAGCGAGTTGATCCTGGAACGACAATCGCGCCGCATCGGTTTCGTTGAATGCCGCTTCCCGGTCGCGCATCGCTTGGCGGTCCGCCTCCAGACGCGCCTGCAATTCCAGCATTTGCACCGCACGCGATTTCAGAATCGCGGCCTGTTCCGCAAACTCCGCCGAGCGCGTATCGAGGTCGATTTCTTTCTGGTGAATCCGCGCTTCGGACGCACTGAGATCGTCCTTTTGGCGCTGAATATCGTCGAGTGTCGCGGCCAATAACGAGTTGCGTTCGAGCGACACCGTGTGCTGAACCGCGTGGTCGTCGCGGATCGTTCCGAGTTCGGCGCGCACGTGTTCGGCATCGCGCAAACGGGCATCGAGTTCGGCGCGCGAATGTTCCAGTCGCACGCGGTCCGTAGCGAAGGCGGCGGCTTCGTGCCGCATCTCGTCTTGCTGCCGGTCGAGCTTCGTTCGCAGTACCGCCAACACCGCTTGTTGCGCTTCGAGTTGCTCCGCGCGTTCGGCCAAAACCGCCGATTCGGTCTCCAGATCCGTACGCCATTTCTCGAGTCGCGCACTCTCCGCTCTCAGCAGATCTTGCTCGGAATCGGCGAGCTTCACCGTCTCTTCGAGTTCGCCCGAATTGCGATGCAACAACTGGAAACGCTGGTCGATTTCGGCGGCACGCGCCACGAGCGTCGAGTGGTGCGACTCGAGCGTTCCCTGCCAACGGTCGATGCGCAGCAGGTCTTCCTTGTGCTTCGCTCGCTCGATTTCGAGCGCGTCGCGATCCGCTTGCAGCATCGTTTCGCGTCGCAGCAATTCGGCGGTGCGTTCGGCGTTGGCGGCTTCGGTCTCGCTCAAATATTCGTTGTGCTGGGCACGTTCGGAGTCGATGCCATTGCGTTCGACGTGCAGTTCGTCGCGCAGCGAAACCGTCGTTTGGCGATGCACTTCGAGGTCGTTCTGCGCAGCGATCAAGCGTTCGCGGTGCGCGTGCAACTCGACCAGTCGCGGTTCGTACTCGCTCGCTTCTTTCTCGAATTGCAACCGGCGTTCGGCAATCTGCCGTTCGAGTTTCTGCACTTGCGCATCGAGCAGATTGTCGGCTTCCAATCGCTTGGCGGCGAGTTCCTTTTCGAGTGCCGCACGCGCTTCCGCAAGCTGTTCGATCTGCTTCTGTTCGCGTGCCACCATCGCGGCTTCGCGTTCGCGAAAATCATCGACGGGCGGTGCCGCAATCATCGTTCGTGGCTTGTAGAGTTCGGCTTCGATCTCCTGACGGTGCCGGTACCAGCGTACGCGATCCTCGTCGAGTTCGGCTCGTTCGCGTGCCAATTCGTCGCGTTGCCGCGCAATCTCGGCGGCTTCCTTCTCGGCAGTCGATTCATCTAAACGCCGCAACTCGGCCACCACCGCATCGATGCGGCGCTCGACATTCGGCGCAGTTTTCGCGGCTTCTTCGGCGATCTCGAGTGGCACGAGTCGCGGGTATAAGTACGTGCCGTTCGGCATCTGGACGACGATCTCGGCCGGGCCGGCCGAGACACGGTCGCCGTGGCGAACGAACGACGGCGTCGATCCGTTTAGCGGCTTGTCGTTGAGCAAAACGGTGGCATTCGGCGCGAGTTTACGAACCCGCAGGCCATCGTCGGTTTGCGTGAACTGGCAGACGACGGGGGGCACGTTCGACCCGCTGAGACGCAGATCGCAACCGGCGGCCCCGCCAATCAGAAACTCCTCGGCCGCGATCGGATACGACACGACGCGACCCGACCCGAGACGAATCTCCAGGCGCGTCGCATCCGCATCGAGGGGCGAAGCCTCACGGCGCGGTATCGGAATGGGGGCGAGCATAATCGAGGTCCGCGATCCCTGCGGGTGGAGAATTGCGGGATTGGAACCCAAAGCGAGAATGACGACAAGCCCAAGTTCAAACGCATCATTTGAATCGTCTTCTGACGCAGGACATCCATCGAAATCTCGGCTAAGTACCCGTCCAAGATCTATTCCGTGTATTCGACATTTTCTGTAAGTTAATGAGCACTTCAGGGAAGAGGTGGCTATGGCTACGGAATTGGTGG